>JBBQPD010000040.1:0-15594 GCA_038331535.1 Gemmatales bacterium
CTTGGCTCCCGCGGGGCACCCCCGGGGGGGGGGGGCCCGCCATGATTCCACTTACCCACCCCGGGCGGGGGGGGGGCTTACCCCCCCGGGTCACACCCGGGGGGCCAACCCCCCCCCGCTCGCCAGGTTACGCACGAAAGGATCCCCCCATGAGTCTGCATCTCAAGCTGCTGCCGGTGACGCTGCTGGCCGGGTTGGTGCCGCTTCTTTCTTCTGGCGGGGCCGAGCCGTTGCCTGGCCTCGACAAGCGCGTCGCCGACGCCGAGGAGAAACGCGTCGCCGTCATCGAGAAGGTGCGGATGTCGGTCGTCGCCGTCTTCTCACGCGACCCGCGCAGCGGCGGCGTGCAGGGCAGCGGCTCTGGCGTCATCATCAGCGAGGACGGCTACGCCCTGACCAACTTCCACGTCGTCGCCGGCCTGCCGCCGGTGATGCTCGCGGGGCTGGCCGATGGCGTGCTTTATGACGCCGTCGTGGTCGGCCAGGACAAGGTCGGCGACGTGGCCCTCATCAAGCTGTTTCCGCCCAAGGACAAGCCCGGCTTCAAGTTTCAGCCGGCCGCGCTGGGCGACAGCGACAAGTGCAAGGCCGGCGACTGGTCGCTGGCGATGGGCAATCCCTTCCTACTCGCCACCGACTTCACGCCGACCGTGACCTACGGCTTCATCAGCGGCGTGAACCGCTACCAGTACCCCGAAGGCAAGTTCATCGAGTACACCGACTGCATCCAGATCGACACGTCGATCAACCCCGGCAACTCCGGCGGCCCGTTGTTCAACATGGACGGCGAGTTGATCGGCATCAACGGTCGCGGCTCGTTCGACAAGCGCGTGCGCATCAACTCCGGCGTCGGCTACGCGATCTCCATCAACCAGATCAAGAACTTCATGGGCCATCTGCGGGCCGGCCTGTTCGTCGATCACGCCTCGATCGGCGCCCTGGTCGAGAGCGAGGGCGAAGAGGGGGCGCTGAGCAAGGTCGTCGTCCGCGCCATGATTAACTCCGACGCCAGCCGCCGCGGCCTGGAAGTCGGCGACGAGGTCGTCTCCTTCGCCGGCTGGCCCACGAAGACGGTGAACGCTTACAAGAACAAGCTCGGCATCTTCCCCAAGGGCTGGCGCGTGCCGATGGTGTATCGCCAGAAGAACGAACGCCGCGAAATCCTGGTGCGCCTCATGGGCGTCATCCGCCAGGAGATCAAGGATCCGAAGGCTCCGGCCGGCGATCCCGCGGCCAACCCGGCCAAGGCGATTCCCGACTCGCCCGCCAAGGCGTTCTACGAGGTCAAGGACGGCTTCAGCAATTACTACTTCAACAAGCTGGAGCGCGACGAACTGCTCAAGAGCTTCGCTGCCCTGGGCAAGTTCGACGACGTGAAAGGCACCTGGATGATCAAGGGCAGCGGCACGGTCAAGGGCAAGCGAGCCATCGGCCAGGTCACGATCGAACACAAGGGCGCCAAGGACAAGACCAACGATGCCGTCCACGCGATCATCGACGGCTTGCCGGACGATCTCGAACCGCTCGCGTCCGATGCGGAGACCCTGAAAGGCCCGCCCGGCAGCGGCGGCCTGCTCATGGCGCTGTACCAGTACCGCCAGCTCTTGGCGTATGGCGAGAAGGGCTTCGGCGGCCGGCTCACGCACGGCGGCACCGAGCCGTTCTACCTGCCGCCGCCCGAGAAGGACCGGCCCAACTACAAGGATCTGCGCATCGACTGCGACGTGCTTGTCGGCGAGTTCTCCGGCAAGAAGACGAAGTTTTACTTCGCCAAGAAAGACGAGACGCGCATCGCCCACGAGCGCACCTACAAGCTTCTCAAGGGCCAGCTGCTCGGTTTCGAGACGGTGGTCGATGACGCCGACGACCCGTGCGAGGTCACGCTGCTCGATTACGCGAAGACCGACGGGCGGATGCTGCCGACGGAGATTCACGTGCGCTACAAGGACAACAACTACGCGGTGTTCAAGGACGTGCGGTTTGAGATGGCGAAGTGAGACTGTTCGCCGCTTGCGGCTTAGCGGTGAGTGCCGCTAAGCCGCAAGCGGCAGAATGGAGAATATCCCCATGACGCGACTTCGATTTGCCGGCGCCACCTTTCTCGTGGCCGCCTTTGTCTGCCATAGTCCCGCCGCCCGTGCCGACGATTCGTTCGCCCCGGTGTCGGCCGAGATCAACAAGAAGGTCGTCAAGCTGTTCGGCTCCGGCGGCCTCAAGGGACTGGCGTCCTACGGCACCGGCGTGCTGGTGTCGGACGACGGCTACATCCTGACCGTCAACAGCCACATGCTCGACACCCAGGATCTGCGCGTCCACCTCTGGGACGGCACCCGCTACCAGGGCGAGGTCATCGCCACGGAGCCGGCGCTGGACCTGGCGCTCATCAAGATCGGCAACGCCAAGCAGAAGATCGACGAGGCGCTCGCCTTCTATGACGTGAAGGAAGCGGCCAAGCGGCCGCTGGCGCCAAGCGGCACCGGCGTGCTGGCGCTGAGCAACATGTATCTGATCGCCACGCGCGACGAGCCGATGTCGGTGCAGCACGGCGTCATCACCTCTTATTCGCGGCTGTACGGCAAAATCGGCGTTCACGACGCTACCTACACCGGCCAGGTCTACGTCGTCGATGCCATCACGAACAACCCCGGCGCCGCCGGCGGCCCGTTGACGACGCGCAAGGGCGAGCTGCTCGGCCTGATCGGCAAGGAACTGCGGAACGAGCTGACCAACACCTGGATGAACTACGCCGTGCCCATCGGCGCCAAGACCAAGGTAAAGCTGGCGGTCGACGACAAGGAAATCGAAGTCTCGGCCCTGGACCTGCTGGAGATGAAGAAGGACTACAACAAGAAGATCAAGCAGATCGACCCGAAAGAGCGGAAGCAGGGCAAGGGCGGTTACCTGGGCGTGGTGCTGATGCCGAACGTCGTCGAGCGGACGCCGCCCTACGTCGATGACGTGGTGCCCGGCACGGCGGCGTACAAGGCCGGCTTCAAGGCCGACGATTTGATCGTCTACGTGGACGGCCTGCCGGCGCCGAGCATCGACGTCTACACCGATTTAATGGCGAGTTATGGGCCGGGCGCCGACGTGCGCATCGAGGTGCGCCGCGGCGACAAGCTCATCACCATCCCGGTGAAGCTGGAGAAGGAACCGAAGAAGTAGTTAGTGGTCAGTGGTCAGTAGTCAGTAGCAAAAACCGCTAGGGTTCATTGCTACTGACCACTGACCACTGACCACTGACTACTGACTACTTGAGGATACCGATAATGACCCGCCGAACTCCCTTCCTCTGTCTCGCCATCGCGGCGCTGGCGGCGAACGCGGCCCGCGCCGCCGAGGATCTGGACGATTTGCAGGAAAAGGCGCGAGCGGCGGCCATCGCCAAGGTCGCGCCGTCCGTGGTGCAGATCATCACCTCAGGCGGCACCGAAATCATCGGCGGACCGCGCGGCGTTCGCAAGGGCATCGGCCCAACCAGCGGCGTCGTCGTCGGCGCCGACGGCTACATCGTCTCCAGCGCCTTCAACTTCGCCAACAAGCCGGCGTCGATCCTCGTGGCCATCCCCGGCCAGAAAGAAACGAAGGTCGCCAAGGTCATTTGCACCGACCAGACGCGCATGTTGACGCTCCTCAAGGTGGAGGCGGCCGGCCTGATTGTGCCGCCGTTCATTCCGAAGGCGGACATCAAGATCGGCCACACATCGCTGGCGCTGGGCCGCACGTTCAACGCCAACGTCAGCGACGAGATGCCGTCGGTCCACGCCGGCATCATCAGCGCCAAGGACCGCATCTGGGGCAAGGCGATCCAGACCGACGCCAAGGTGTCGCCCGCCAACTACGGCGGACCGCTCGTCGATCTGACCGGCCGCGTGCAGGGAATCATCGTGCCCGCTTCGCCGCGGGCCGTCGGCGAGACGGCCGGCTTCGAGTGGTACGAATCGGGCATCGGCTTCGCCATCCCGTTCGAGGACATTCTGGCCGTGCTGCCGCGCCTCAAGGCGGGCAAAGACCTCAACCGCGGCGTCCTCGGCGTCAACATGAAGAGCCAGGACGAGTTCGGCACCGCGCCGGTCATCGGCGCCGTGCTGCCCGGCTCGGCCGCGGAGAAGGCCGGCCTCAAGCCCGAAGACCTCATCACCCACCTCGGCGGCAAGGCCGTCGTCAGCTACGCCCAGGTGCAGCACCAGCTTGGCAGCAAGTACGAGGGCGACACCATCGAAGTGAAGGTGAAGCGCGCCGACAAGGAGCTGCCGCCGCTGAACGTCGTGCTGGGCAGCGTGGTGGCCAGCACCGGCCTGTCGTACCTGGGCATCCTGCCGGTGCGCGACGACCCGGCAGCTGGCGTCGAGGTCCGCTTCGTCTACCCGAAGAGTCCCGCCGAGACGGCCGGCCTGAAGGTTGGCGATCGCCTCATGAAAGTTAGCCGCAAGGGGGCGGCGCCGATGGCTCCGGTCATTACCGTGGACGTGAAGGGCCGCGCCGAGCTACACGGCCTGCTCGATCCGCTGCCGCCCGGCACGGAACTGACGTTCGACGTGAAACGCAAGGGGGGCGACAAGGTCGATAAGGTTGCCGTCACGCTCGCCCTGATGACCGACGAGGTCCCGGAGAAGCTGCCCGAATACGCCACGGCGAAGAAGGCGCGCGGCAAGGACGTACCGAAGCCGGAGAAAGAGGCGGAAAAAGGCCTCCTCAAGCGCAAGAGCGCCAACGGCGACAATAGCTACTGGGTGTTCGTGCCGACCAACTACAACCCGGACATGTCCTACGCGCTTGTGGTGTGGTTGCACCCGGTCGGCCGCAACAAGCAGGACGACATCGATAGCTTCACCGACGCCTGGGAGGGCTACTGCGAGGACAATAACGTCATTTTGATCGGCCCGGCGGCCCCGAACGAGAACTCCGGCTGGACGGTGAACGAGTCCGAGTTCGTGCAGGAGGCGGTGAAGTCGGTGTCGGACCAGTACACCATCGACCGCCGCCGCATCGTCGCTCATGGCATGGGCGTCGGCGGCCAGATGGCGTTTTACCTCGGCTTCAACAAGCGCGACGTCTTCCGCGGCGTCGCCACGACGGGCGCGGCCCTGGGCAACAATCCGAAGGAGCGCGTCGCCAATCAACCGCTGTCGTTCTTCGTCGTCGCCGGCGCAAAAGACCCGCTGAAGGACGGCGTCATCGTGACGAAGGACAAGCTGCTCGAACAAAAATACCCGACGATCCACCGCGAAATCCCGGACATGGGCCACCAGTACCTGAATCGCAAGACGCTCGACGAGCTGGTGCGCTGGATCGACGCGCTCGACCGGATGTGAGAGTTAGAGACCGCTTGCGGCTTAGCGGAAGCTGCCGCTAAGCCGCAAGCGGCAGAGTGTGGAACCATGCCACGCACCATCGAATTGCAAGGCCACCGCGGCGCCCGCGGCATCCGGCCTGAAAATACGCTCCCCTCCTTTGAAGCCGCGTTCGACGCCGGCGTCACGTCCGTCGAAACCGACCTGCACCTCACGCGCGACGGCGTCGTCGTGTTGACCCACGATCCGTTTCTGACCGACCGACTCTGCCGGGGACTTTCCGCCGACGCCCCGCTGCTGGCGCAGCGTCCCGCCGTGCGTTCGCTGACGCTCGCCCAGGTTCGGATGGTTGCCGCCGATCGCAATCCTGACCCAGCGCGCTTCCCGGAGCAGACTGCCGTCGAGACGCCGGCCGCGCGCCTCTTCGCCGTCGAGCGCGGCATGTCGTCGTATACCGTGCCGACGCTGGCCGATTTGTTCGCCTTCGCCGCCGCTTACGCCGGTCCTCTCGGCGAACGGGCCGGTAAGTCGCCGGGGCAGCGCGCCCGCGCCGGCCGCGTCCGCTTCGACCTGGAGCTGAAGCGGGTGCCGTTTCATCCCGAGTACATCGGCGACGATTACTTGGGGACCGGCCCCGGCCTGCTCGAACGGCGCATCCTGGAAGTGGTGCGGGCGGCAGGCGTCGTTGCGCGCACGACCGTGCGTTCCTTCGACCATCGCTGTGTGGGCCATCTGCTCGCGCTGGAAACGGGACTGATGGGGGCCGTGCTGATCGAGGGGATGGCTCCCGTTCGGCCGGGCGGTTTGACCTGGGAAGTGGGGGCGACTCTCTACTGTCCGAACTACCGATTTCTCGACCCCGAGCAGGTGGGTGAAGCGCATTCGGCCGGGGCGCGCGTGCTGCCGTGGACCGCGAACGAGGAGAACGTCTGGCGGCGGCTGCTCGAAATGGGTGTGGACGGGATCACGACCGATCACCCGGATCGCTTGGCAACCTGCTTGCGAGAGTGGGGCGTGGGGTATTAAGACTCTCACGAGCCGCGACCGTCAGGGAGCGCGTCTGGTCAGAGCGCTCCCAGAAGGTCGCGGCTCGTAAATGTCGAAACCCACGGTTACTTCGTCGCCACGCCCAGAGGCAAGCTCAGCGTGACCCGGCTCTCCTTCCCGGCGCGTACCAGGACGACCTGTTCGACGCTCAGCGGTTCGCCGTCGCGCGTCACTCTCTTCCGGCTTGTCGCCGCGCGGCATGACCAGCGGCGGAGCGTAGGGGGAACCGTCGGAGCAACCGCCGTAAATGACGGTGCCAGGACAGCCGCCGCGATAAGCGCCGCCGTGGCAGCCGTACGAGACGCTGCCCTTCACTTGCGGCAAGGAGCCTCGCCGCCAGGTGAGACGCGAAGGGCTGGCGGAATCGTTCCACTCCTAGACAGTCGGAAACTACCACGATAGACAAGAGGAGTGATGCGCTGATTAGATGGTAAAAGCGGACGCGGCAGCTGTCAACCAAAAAAGGATCGTTCCGCCGCTTGTGGCTTAGCGGGCCTGTGCCGCTAAGCCGCAAGCGGCGAACGACAACATCGGTGCGCAAGTCCGCACCTTCCGAGCGTCCGTTCTCGAAAGAGGTATGATCCATGTCCCAGGCGAATACAGCCCCGTCACCAGGGGTGCCCGCGTGGCAGCAGCACTGGCCGGTGCTGGCGACGGGGATAGGATTGGCTAGCTTGGCGGCGGTGCTGGCCCAATTTTTTGGAGGTAGACTTCCGCTGGTTCGCCTGCTGCTCCTGGGCGGCAGCCTCATACTGGCGGGACAGGCCGTGATCTTGCGTATGCGCCAGCGGCGCGAGGAAGTCGAAGAGCGCATCGAGTCAACCGCGGTCATCGTTCTGGCCGGCTTCACGGCCCTGATCGGTTTGCTCGCCACCGACAAGGAGTGGGACTCCGCCGACATGGTGTTGAAGGCGCTCCTGGTGGTGGCCGGGTTCGGGGCCGTCCTGGTGCTGTTGCCTGGCCGTACACGGCGCGTCACCATCAGTCTCCTCGCCGTGTTCCACTTCGGCGGCATACTCACGGCCGTCACCATGCTGGCGCCGCCCGGTTCCGGCCAGCCGGCGCCGTTTCTGGCGACACAGGCGTGGGTCCACCTCTACCGTCCCTATCTCAACTTCCTGTACATGAACAACGCCTACCATTTCTACTCGCCCGAACCTGGCCCACCCACATTGCTGTGGTTCAAGCTGAACTACTCCAACGGGACGTCGGAGTGGTTCAAGATGCCGAACCGCGAGGACAGCCCGGTCAACCTGCATTTCCAGCGACTGCTGTCCATCACCGAAAATTGCGGCACCGTCGCCACGGCGACGACCGAGGCTTTGCAAGTCGTCCAGCCACGGCGGCTGGCCGCCGGCCAGCAGTACGGGGTGCCGACGCATCCGTCCGAGACGCTCGCGGCCCAGTTTCAGCCGCCGAGCGACTACTCCGCCGTCATGCTGCCGCCGACCGTGCGCCGCGTGGCCCGCGAGCACGCGCACCCGGCGGACGACCCGTCGGCCACGCTGGTCAGCCTCAAGTTCTACCGGGTGCGTCACCACATCCTCCCCGCGAGCTTCATGGCCAATGGCTTCAGCCCGCTCGATAAATCGCTCTTTTACGCCTTTTACCTGGGGGAATACTTCCCCGACGGCCGCAACGTCAACTTCGCGAACGATCCGTTTCTCTACTGGCTGATCCCGATCTATTACCAGGAAGTCGTCGATCCGGTGCGCGGCCACGTTTCGCTGCTCAACGATTGCCTGGAGCGGCACGCCGACCTGGACTACAACCGCGAGTACATTGAGAAGGCGGCGAAGGGGGAAAAGCCATGACGTCGTCTCACTCCAACCACGAGCCTGCACCGGCCGACCAGCCGCTGGATTCGCTCCGCACGTTCGGCACCGGCTGGGATCGCTTCTGGTTCGAGCCGAGCGATCCGACGACTCTCGGCCTGATGCGGCTGGTAGCCGGCGTCGTGATCCTCTACTGCTACTTCTGTTACAGCTTCGATCTGCTGTCCTACGTCAGTCCGACGGAAGCCTGGCTTGACGGAGCGGTCACGACCTATCTCCGCAAGGAAACGCGGACCGTCACCAACCCGGACGACTGGCCGCGCCAGGGTTGGTACAACCTCACCGACCATGCGTTGAAGACGTTGCAGGCCGACGGTGTGCCGCAAGCCGTACTGGACAGGCTCAGGCCTTTTCGAGAACAGGAACTGGAGAAGACGGATTTCCTGAACACACTTTCGAGCGTGCTCACCC
Organism: Gemmatales bacterium; assembly: GCA_038331535.1. GTDB lineage: Bacteria > Planctomycetota > Planctomycetia > Gemmatales > Gemmataceae > JBBQPD01. Next base: position 8,588 of record JBBQPD010000040.1, read on the forward strand.
AGGACGAGCAGGCGCGTTACTTGAACCTCGTGCTGGTCCGCTCCCCCGGCCGCAAGAACGTGCCCAGTGAGATTGAAGTGGGGAAGGGACAAAACTCGTGGTCGATCTTTTTTCACCTCGAACAGCCGCGCTGGATCTGGACGACGCACTTCTTGATCCTGTTCGTGCTGCTGCTGTTTACCGCCGGCTTCGCCACGCGCATCACGTCGGTCATCGCGTCCCTCGGGGCCATCAGCTACATCTGGCGGGCGCAAACCTCGCTGTTCGGTTTGGACGCGATCATCGTCGTGCTGATGACCTATCTGATGATCGCGCCGGGCGGGGCGGCGCTGTCCATTGACCGCTGGCTGGAAGTGCGGCGCGAGCGCAAACGGCTGCGAGATCCCAACGCCGTCGTACCGCTGCGGCCGTTGGCCTCGGCGACGTTTGCCACGCGCATGATGCAGATTCATTTCTGCTTCATTTACTTCGCGGCCGGCACCTCCAAGCTACTCGGCCCGGCATGGTGGAACGGCAACGCCTTGTGGTACTGTTACGCCAATTACTCGTTCGCGCCCATGCGCATTCCTCTGTATCGCGACTTCCTCGTCTTCCTGTGTCAGCATCGCTGGCTGTGGGAAATCTTCATGTCGGGCGGAGCGCTGTTCACGCTGTTCATGGAGCTGGGCCTTCCCTTCCTCATCTGGAACAAACGCTGGCGCTGGTTCATGCTGATCGGGGCGGTAATGCTGCACACCGGCATCGGGCTGTTCATGGGTTTGGTGACGTTCAGCCTGCTGATGCTCTGCCTGCTGCTGGCGTTCGTACCGCCGGAGGCGTCGCGGCTGCTCATTGCCCGCGTGGCGGAGAACGGGCGGCGTTTGTGGCAGGGCGCCCACGGTTCGGCCGCAGGTGCCGCAAAACCGTTGCCGGCGCAATGAGCCGTTAGCCCGCCGCGCAAGCAAGGGATTCCCTTGCTTGCGCGGCGGGCTAACTTTCCCCTTTCCTTCAAGTTCGCCACTTCCGCGAGACGATGCTCCAGTAACGGCGGGGACGTTCCGCCGGCGCTGCGTCCCTCACTCCGATAGACCTTCGCCTTCGGGCCGGAGGTTCCAGGCACCATGCACCCGCTCTCTGACGGCAAACGACGGCTGGCGAAGACGGGCATGCTGGCCGCGGCGTGTCTCGTCGCGGCGCTATTCTCCGTCGGCAGCGGCGCGGCAGCGCCGCCGACCGGCGATCGCATCTTCTACACCAAAGAGAAGAACTTCCTCATCCCGTTCACGCCGGAACCGGGTTCGGCCGGCATTCAGCAGGTGTTGCTTTACGTCTCCGACGACCTCGGCAAGAGCTATCGCCACCACACCTCGACCGGACCGACCGGAGAGAATTTCAAGTTCGCCGCGCCGGGCGACGGCTGGTACTGGTTTGCCGTGCAGACGAAGGACAGCGCCGGCCGCTTCTTTCCGCCGAACGTCAACCTCGTACCGCCTGGCCTGAAAGTCTGCGTCGATACGGTGCCACCGCTGGTTTACGTCAAGCAGGTGGCGACGAACGAGGCGGCCGCCGCCTTCGAGTGGGATGTGCGCGAGGACAATCCCGACCTGTTCTCCCTGCGCGCCGACTATCGCGCCGTTGGCAGCCGCGACTGGGTGAAGCTGGAGATCCCGCCCCGGTTGTCGGAACGCTACTTCGCCTGGAACCCGGCGGTAAAAGGCCCGTGGGAAGTGCGCGTTCAACTCACCGACAAGGCCGGCAACCTCGGCGAACAGACGGCGACGATCGCGTCCGCCGGCACGTATCGCCCCGAGCCGATGGGGACAGGGACGCCGCCGCCGAACCCGGGGCGGGCCAGCATCATGGTCAATTCCCTCCAGATCCATCTCAATTACACGGTGGACACGGTTGGGAAGTCGAAACTCTCGACTGTGCAGATCTGGTACACGAAGGACGATGGTAAGACGTGGCAGCTCTATCCGAAAGAAGCGCCGCGCGAGGGCGGCTGCGACGTCACGATGGCGCACGAAGGCGTCTGGGGTTTCTGGGTCGTGCCGGTCAGCGGCGTCGGCCTGTCGGACCCGCCGCGCCCTGGAACGCCGCCGCAGGTGACGGTCGAGATCGATACGACCAAACCGGTCGTCATTCTGCGCGGACCGCCGGTCGTCGGCACCGGGGCGGACGTCAACAAGGTGACAATCCGCTACCAGGCCACGGACAAGAACCTCGCCGCCACGCCGATCCGCATCCAGTGGGCGATCGACGGCGACCCGAACGGCAAATGGACAGACGTGGCCATTAATTTGCCGAACGATGGCTTCTACGTTTGGACGGTTCCGGATGAGGTGCCCGCGCAGTTCCACCTCAGGGTGTCGGCCATCGACCTGGCCGGGAACGTGGGCTTCAAAGCCACGACCGAGTTGGTGAACGTCGATCCCGTCAAACCGAAGGCGACGATCACCGACGTGCGCGTGGGAACGCCGGGCGGGACGGCGCCGCCGATGGCGCCATCACCACCGCCACCGTGAGCGCGTTCCTGTTTACGTTTCGCGCGGATTCCGCGCGAAACGTAAACGCGATTCCACCTCCCGTATAATGTCAGTATGGACGGCCTGACCTTCCTTCAAAACCCCGCGAAGACTGAACCGCAGCCGCTGTACGTCCTCGTCGGCGACGAGCCGTTCCTCAAGCGGCACGCCCTGACGGCACTGCGGAAACTGCTGCTCGGCGACGAAGAGAACCCCTTCGGCTGGTCGTCGTTTAGCGGCGACAAGACCAACTGGTCGGCCGTCCACAGCGAACTGACGACGCTGCCGTTCCTGGGCACGCGCCGCGTCGTCGCGGTCGATGCCGCCGATCCGTTCGTTACCGCCGCCCGCGACAAGCTGGAGAAGTACGTCGAAGCCCCGGCCGCGACCGGCGTCCTCATCCTCGACGTAAAGACCTGGCCGGCGACGACGAAGCTCGCGAAGAAGTTTCCGGACAAATCGACGCTCGTTTGCAAAGCCCCGACGGCGCAACGGCTGACGAAGTGGTGCCAGGACTGGTGCCAGACGCAGCACGGCAAGAAGCTGTCGGCTGAGGGTGCCCGGCTGCTCGTCGATCTCGTCGGCGGCGACATGGGCCTGCTCGATCAGGAGATGGCCAAGCTGGCGGTCTACGCGGGGAACGCCAAGCAGATCGACGTCGGCGACGTGGACAAACTTGTCGGCAACGATCGCGAAGAGAGCGTCTGGAAAATCTTCGACCTGATCGGCGTCGGCCAGCTGGCGGAGGCGCTGACGCTGCTCGACCGTTTGCTGACGCAGGGCGAAGACGAGTTGCGCTTGCTCGGCGCCTTCAGCATGAAGCTGCGCGGCATGACGCAGGCGTATCGGCTGACGACCCTCGGCAAGTCGCTGTCACAGGCGTTCGACGAAGCCGGCATTCCGTCCTATCCCGTCGCCCGGCAGAGTGCGGAGCAGCAGATGCGCCATTTAGGCGGCAGGCGGCTGAACCGCGTCTACGATTGGTTGATCGAGGCGAACCAGGGCATGAAAGGCGGCAGCCACCTGCCGCCGCGCACACAGATGGAACGTTTAGTGATTCAACTCGCCCGGAAATAATTGCTACTCACGAGCCGCGACCGTCAGGGAGCGTTCTAGTGCCAGCGCTCCCTGACGGTCGCGGCTCGTGAATCTCAGGAGCGCTTCGCGCCCGCGCTCCCTGACGGTCGCGGCTCGTGAATCTCAGGCTCTCCTCAACCCTGACACGGATCGTTGCCGTGTGCCTGGCATAAGTCCACGGCTTGTTGCGGCGTGAGCTTGAAAATGTACTTGAGCGAGGCCAGGTCCGGATACCACAGCGATCCCTGGTGCTGAATCAGCGCGCAGATTTCCGCCGTACGCTGCGGATCGTTCCAGTAAGTCGTGCAAGCCGCGAGCACGGCCTGGGGATCCTGCGAGGGGTCGTCCGCCATCACTTTTTGCCAGCGGGCGACGATCAGGTCCTGCACCATAATCCCCCCGAGCTTGGCACAGTTCGCCGGCAGAATGTGGCCGGAGCCGACGTCTTCACCGTTGCCGATTTGTGCCGTCGCGTAGAAACGATACGGATGGTTGGCGCCGAGAACCGCGGTCTTCCTGCCGGGTATGATCTCCGTCGTCGCCGTCACGTTGACGCCGATTTTCACGTTGTACAGGCTCTTGAAAGTGGCCGTGGCCGGCCCGCCGTAGACGACGATCGGGATCGTCACCGCCTCGTGGGTGCTCGCGTTGAGCAGCAAGCTCACTTGTGCCCGCTGGTAATCGTTGAAATAGTCGATCGGGATCAGGTGGACCGTCGTCCCGTCGGGGGCTGTCTGCGTCCCCTGATTGTCCGGTGCGGCGATCGGCGCCCCGTCGACGACCGTCTCATGGAGCAGCTGGTCGGCAACCTTGTCCACGCCATTGGCCGCCAGCAATTCCCCCCAGCGGACCGGCACTGGATCGTCGAGGTAATCCTGCATTGTTTCCAGCAAGCGGATGGGCGGATAGTGGAAGAATTGCAGCGACCGCTGGTTCAGCATGGGCATGCCGAAGGGCAGAAAGAAGCGCCAGCCGACGCCTTGCGGATCCCATTTCCCGTCTTTCTTGATTTTCGGGATGACGTTCGTGAGGGCATCCCAGCCGCTGCTCAGAAACTGAGGCAGCCGCTGCTCGTATTCGGGAAAGCGCGCGGCCACTTCCGGGCGGCCGTCCAGCTGCAGGAAATACTTCGCTCCGTGAACCTGGACGGTGGCCTTCGCTCCCAGGGCGGCGAGACCGTCGCGCTGGAGCGTCTGGTCGAACCAGTGTAAAATAGTGTCGGCCAGTCCCTCTCCGTTGTTCGCGTTCGGATACGAGTACAGGAGCTTGAGCCGATCTTCCGTACCGAGCGGAATGCTGTAGGCGGCCATGCGTTTCTTGCCTCCGGAGGGGTGATGAGGAGCCTCCCAGGCTACCACACGGTTGGCGCCAATGCGACCTTCCAAATGGCACAACGTTGGGGCAGCGAGTATGATAAGCCGATCTCACTTTCAGGTCGTGGCGCCGCTTGCGGATTAGCGGTCCTGCCCGCTAAGCCGCAAGCGGCAGATTCAGATCCCCCCGGAGGTTCGACGTGAAGCGCTTGTTGATCCTGGTTATTACCTTTCTGACCGCCGCCGAGCCTGCGGACGAGGCGAAGAAAGAACTCGAAAAGCTCCAGGGCGAGTGGACGATGGCGGCTCTGGAAGTTGACGGCAAACCGGTGCCGGAGGAGAAGATTCGCGGCACTGACCTGACGATCAAGGGCGACAAGTACGCCGTGACCGTCAAGAAGACGACGCACGAAGTGACGATCACCCTCGACCCGACGAAGAAGCCGAAAGCCATCGATATGGCCTTTCCCGACGGCACGAACCTGCCGAAGGTCGGCAAGGGCATCTACAAGCTGGAAGGCGACACCCTCCAGCTCTGTCGTGCCCAGTCGTCGGAAGGCGCCCGGCCGACGGAGTTCGGCACCTGGCCGGATACCGGCTACTTCCTCGTGACCTGGAAGCGGAAGATGAAGTGAGTGGGAGTCGCGAAACGTAAACGCTTGTGGAGGTCGGCATGACACCCGCAGCCGGGCTTGCTGTCAGCCGATCCCCCACCGCGCCTGCTGACGGCGGCCGCGTCATTGCCGGCCGGTATCTCGTCCGCCGCCTGCTCAAGGAAGGGCTGGGCGTTGAGACCTCGCTGGCGACCGACCTGATTAAGGGCGATACGGTGGTCATCAAGACCGCCCCCGCCGAACATATCTCGCCGACCACCCTGATGCGCCTGGAACACGAGGCCGGCATCCTCGGTCGGGTCCACAGCCCCTGGTTTGTCCAGCTGCGCGAAGTAGGGCGCGACAAGGAGCTGCTGTTCCTGGTCATGCCGTTTCTGCCGGGAATCACGCTGCAAACGCGGCTGGAACGCGGCGCCCAGTCGGTACGCGACACGATCGCGGTCGGCCGTTGCCTCATGGCGGCCCTGCACGAATTGCACCGCCACGGCGTCCTGCACCGCGACGTGAAGCCGGCCAACATCATGGTCGATGAGGCGACGCCGCTGCGCTCGGCCGTTCTCATCGACCTCAGTCTGGCGCGCAGCTCCCGCCTCGACGCCTCCCTGCGCGACCAGCCGGTCGGGACGGCCTGCTACCTCTCGCCCGAGGGAGCGGGCATGCTGGACCACGACGTCAACGAGTGTTCGGACCTCTATTCCGCCGGCGTCGTCCTCTTCGAGTGTCTCGCCGGTCGTCCGCCATTCCGCGGGGAAAGCGTCGGCGAAGTGCTGCGCCAGCACCTCGCAATGCAGCCGCCGGAACTTCGCAGCTTGGGTCTGGGGGTGCCGCGAGCGCTGGACGAAATCATTCAACGGCTGCTGCGCAAGGATCCGCGCGACCGCTACCAGTCGGCCGAGGCCGTGCGGGCCGACCTTGTCGAACTCGAAGAGGCGTTGGCCGGCGGCGACCCGGAGCCGGGCCTCGTGGTTGGGTTGCACGACCGCCGGCATTCGCTCACCGAGCCGGCGTTCGTCGGCCGCGGCAATGAGCTGGATGTCCTGGACGCCAGCGTCGATAGCGCGCGCGTCGGCACCGCGGGGCTGTTATTTCTGGAGGCGGAGTCGGGCGGCGGCAAGACACGGCTGCTCGTCGAGCTGGCGCAGCGGAGCGCGCGCCGAGGCGTGTGGGTGCTGCGCGGGCAGGGACTCGATCAGGCCGCCCAGCGACCATTCCAGGTGCTAGCCGGCGTCGTTTCGGAGCTGGTCGCCGCGGCCCGATCCGAGCACGAGCTGATCGAGCGGATTCAGAAAGAGTTGGGCGATCAGCGCGATGCAGCCTGTGCCGCCGCGCCGGAGCTGGCCGAAATCCTGGGTGCGGGCAGGGACAGCCTTCTGGGGCCCGAATCGTTCGCCGAGACGCGCAGCATCCAGGCACTGACGGCACTGCTAAACACTCTCGGCACGAAGGAGCGGCCGGCGCTGATCCTGCTGGACGATTGCCAGTGGGCCGATCAGCCGGCC
>JBBQPD010000041.1:0-15583 GCA_038331535.1 Gemmatales bacterium
CCCGGAGATCGTCGCCGTGCGCCTTGAGCCGCCCATCGCGTTGCCGCACGATTCGGACAGGGTTCAGCCGATCCTGACCATGCGCACAAAAACGCCGCTGACGGATGACGTGGTGTCGGCCGCCGTCGAGCGTGCCCGCCAGGGCAAGCCGCGTTTCCGGGGGCTGGACGTCGAAGTGCGCGGTGAGCTGGTGTGGCTGCGCGGCACCACCGAACAGCTCGAAATCGGCATGGAGTTCGCGCAGGCGCTGACCGATCTGGGCGTCCGGCAGGTGGTGATTCAATGCACCTTGCCGATTCGACCGTGACACATCTCATCGTTTCGCCGCGAGCGCTGGGCACCCAGCGCTCGCGGCGAAACAATTCAACTCCAGACGACGCTTCCGCTTTCCCGTACCCTTACTCCGGGCCATTATCCGAAGTGTGGTGCGAGCAGGAGGCACTATGTCGTTACGCGGCGTCATTCTGGCGGGGGGGAAGGGGACACGATTGGGCGAATTGACCAAGGTGACGAACAAGCACCTGCTGCCGGTCGGTCCCTATCCGATGGTCTTTCACCCCCTGAAGAAGCTCGTTGGAGCCGGCATTCGCGACATCCTGTTGGTGTCAGGCACCGAGCATATGGGCGATTTCGTCGAACTGCTCGGCTCCGGCAAAGATTACGGGTGCAGCCTGACCTACCGCGTGCAGGACGAAGCCGGCGGCATCGCCCAGGCTCTTGGCCTGGCCGAGTTGTTTTGCCACGACGCGCGCTGCCTCGTCATCCTCGGCGATAACATCTTTGAAGATTCCTTAGGCGAATTGATCGGTGCCGCCGACAAGCGGCCAAATGACGCCTTCATCTTGCTCAAGCAGGTACACGACCCGCAGCGCTACGGCGTGGCCGAGCTGCGCGGGGAACACATCGTCAGCATCGAAGAGAAGCCGAAGCAGCCGAAGAGCGACTTCGCCGTCGCCGGCATTTATCTGTATCCGCCCGACGTGTTTGGCGTCATCAAGACCTTGAAGCCGAGCGGCCGCGGCGAACTGGAAATCACGGATGTGAACCGCTACTACCTGGAGCAGAGCCGGCTTCGCCACAGCAGCTTGCACGGCTACTGGACCGATGCCGGGACATTGGAATCGCTCGTTACGGCAAACCAGCTCGTGACCCAGCAGATGCCGACGTATTAAGGCGTCAACGAGCCGCGACCGTCGGGGAGCGCGGGCTAACGCTCCCTGACGGTCGCGGCTCGTTCAGATTAAACGCGGCTACACCAACTCATCCCGCGATGCTCAGTGTTTGTCTACCCTTCATCTCGGCCCACTGTTCCGGCGTATAGAGAACTTCGCGGGCGTTGCTGCCCTTGTAGGCGCCGACGATGCCGTCCTCGGCCATGTAGTCGATCAGCCGCGCCGCCCGTCCGTAGCCGATGCCCAGCGCCCGCTGCAACAGCGACACGCTGCCGCGCCCTTCGCGGACCACCACCTCGACCGCCGACTCGTAGGCGTCGTCGCGCGCTTGCAGGCGCTCCAGCAAGCCGCCCTTTTCGCCGCTCGTCGGCAGTTGCATCAACTCCTTGGCGTAACACGGCTCGCATTCCAGCTCGGCCACCACGCGCATGATCTCGTCGCCACTGACAAACGTCCCCTGGCCGCGCGTCAGCGAACTGGTTCCGGGCGGCAAGAACAACATGTCGCCCTTGCCCAGCAGCTTGTCGGCGCCCATTTGATCGAGCACGACCCGGCTGTCCGATTTGTTCGTCACCTTGAAACAGATGCGGGCCGGCAGGTTCGACTTGATAAGGCCGGTAATCACGTCCACGGTCGGCCGCTGCGTCGCCAGCACGAGGTGGATGCCTGCTGCTCGCGACTTCTGCGCCAGGCGGATAATGTGGCCCTCGACCTCCTTGCGCATCTGCATGATGAGGTCGGCCATCTCGTCGATGATGATGACGATGTACGGCATGTGATCCGGGATCTGTTGACGTTCCTCGTCGTCGGCCGGGGCGACACGGCGCAGCACCTCTTCGGGTTTGAGCTGGTTGTACTCGGCGAGGTTGCGCACCCGCGCCCGACGCAACAGGTCGTAGCGCTCCTCCATCTTGTCCACCGCCCAGGCGAGGATGGCCTCGGCCTTCTTCATGTCGGTGACGACGGGATGAATGAGGTGCGGCAACTTGCCGTACTCGCTCAGCTCCACTGCCTTGGGATCAACCATGATCATCTTGACCTCGTCCGGCCGGCGGGTCATCAACAGGCTGAGGATGATCGAGTTGAGACAGACCGATTTACCCGTGCCGGTGCTGCCGGCGATGAGCAGGTGAGGCATGTCGGCCAGGTCGTGAATCAACGGCCGGCCCTCCGCGTCCTTGCCGAGGTAGAGCGGCAGCTTGCTCTTCGCCACCTTTTTGGCCGACGCCGCCATGACTTCCTTGAGGCAGACGACGGCGCGCATGTCATTGGGAATTTCGATACCGACGGTATTCTTGCCGGGGATCGGAGCGACCATGCGGACGTGCGGCACGCACAGGTTCAGGGCGATGTCGTCGGCGAGGCTCGTCACCTTGTTGACGCGCAGGCCCGTCTCCAGGGCGACCTCGTACTGGGTGATGACCGGCCCCGTATTGATGCCGACGACATGGATATTCAGTCCATAGTCGGCGAAGGTTTTCTCCAGCAGAACGGCCCGGTCGCGCAGCACCTTTTCCTGGCTGGCGTAGTCGAACGGGGTCACATCCTCCAGCAGGCCGACGCCGGGAAGCTTGTAATCGGCGAAGCGTTCGCGATCGGAAGAGACTTCCTTCATGGCCTTGATCGCCGGCGCCTTGCGGGTGACCAACGGCGACGGCAACGGCTCCAGTTGCATATCGACATGAGCGTGATGGTTAATCGGAATCGACCGTAAATCGATCGGTGCCGCGGAGGCGGTCGTGTAGCCGACGGACGTAGTCTCCTCCGACGCGGGATCCTCTTCGGATCGTAGAACGCCGACGGACAAGGGAATCGCACCAACTCCGCGGCGGGGCAGGGGGCGCGTCCCCGGACATCGGCGCCGAAGCAGCAGGCCGAGTGCGCGCCCGCTTGAGCGCGCCGCCGGCAGAGCGGCGAAATCGAAGGATGCCACCACACCGAGAACGAGCGCGGAGGCGACCGCGACGGCCAACCAGGGCGCTGGCAAGAGCGTTCCGAGCTGGCCCGACAACCACACTCCGACGCTGCCGCCGCGTTCCGGAAGTGCGTCGCCGAGGCGTGCGCCCCACTCCGTCGCCGCCAAGCATGCCGCCGGCACCAGGAGCAGCCAACCGGACAGACGAAAGCTCCAGCGCAACCAGCGCCGGCGCAGAACCAACAACGCCACCACGGCCAGCCACAAACCGACAAGTAGATAGACGCCGACGCCGAGGCCGTCATGAAGCGATCGCGCCAACAGCGCGCCGGTGCGGCCGAGCAGATTCTTCGGAGCGGCGTTGACCGGGTAGACGCGGCCGGGAAGGTCGGCGGGATCATAGCTGAAGAGGGCGAGCGACACCGCCACGCACGCGGCGAAGAGGGAAAGCGCGGCGGCATCCAGGCGCCAGAAGCGTCGGCTCATCATGGTGCAAACTCCGAAACGGGAGCAACCGAGACGGCATCGTCGGAACTGGGGCCGTCACGGAATCTAATTCCTCATAATTCATTATCATCGCCCTCGTTCTTCGATCATGTAAATACGCCACGGCCTCCACTGATTTTCCGGACGTGTCCTCCGACCGGGAAGGATTTAACGATTATCCGGCCGCGCCGCCGACGAGGGGAGACAAAGTCTCGTGTCGGATTCAAGAAACGTGCAGCTGCATCATGGTTTACAGATCGCCCTCTGGGAGCCGCAAATTCCGCCCAATACCGGCAACATCGCCAGGCTCTGTGCCGCGACCGGAACGCCGCTGCACCTGATCGGCCGACTCGGTTTTCTTCTCGACGATCGTTCTCTGCGCCGTGCCGGTCTCGATTACTGGCACGCCGTCGAGATGCACCGGCACGCCACGCTTGAGGAGTTTGAGGCCGCGCACGCCGACCGGCGCGTCTTTTGTTTCAGCGCCCACGCCAACGCTTCGTATACCTCGGCTCGCTATCATCGTGGCGATGTTTTGCTCTTCGGCAGCGAAACCAACGGACTTCCCGAGGAAGTAAAACGGCGACACGCCGGCCAAGTCCTCACGATCCCGATGCCGGGCACAGCCGTGCGCAGTCTCAACCTCGCCACGTCTGTCGGAATCGTCCTGTACGAAGCGCTGCGCCAGATAGAAGCGTGGTAGGGCAGGGGAGGCGGGTTGTCGGAGCGGAGGTGGTTGGCCGATAGACGGGATGGATTGGTTCGCCTTCTCTCCAAGGAACCGCCACCCCATGCAAACCGCCGTCTGTCTCCCTACTCTCAACGCAGTCCGGGAGCACGTCCTCAAGGTTCTGTGTGTTCACGACCAACTCGCTCCCGATCAGACGCCGCTCCGCGAAACCGTCATCATGCGCTCGGGTCGAGCGTGCGGCCTGTTCTTCTCGGTCCAGGGTCCACGCCGCGTGAAGACTTACGCCGTCTGGGCCGGCGAGGAGGACCGCATCCTGTTCTACGATTCAAACGGCCTGCGCTTCGGAGAGACTCGGCTGATCGATGGGCCTGATCCGCGCAAATTGGCGGCGTGATACAAACGCGGTACGGTTCCTACAAAGAGGGTTAGCGATCCTGCCGGTCGTTCGTCCTTTTCCGGCATCGCCCCCTTCAGGGAACCCCGCCATGCGCCGCTTGCGATTCTGCCTGCCCATCCTGTTCATCGTCTCCATCCCGCTACTCTCATCGGCCGATCCTCAGCCGAAGACGGCGCCCAAAGAGGCGCTGCAAGCGTTCAACGATCTGATCGGTACCTGGCGCGGCACCGGCGAACCATCGCAAGGCACGCGCGAAGAGAAGCAACGCGGCTTCTGGAGCGAATCGATCGCCTGGGAATGGCAATTCAAGGGCGACGACGTCTTCTTGAAAGCTACCTTCGAGAAGAGCAAGTATTTCACCCGCGGCGAGCTGCGCTTTTTGCCCGACAAAGACCAGTATCGTTTCACTCTGGTTACCCCCGGAAAAGAGACACTGACCTTTGAGGGCGCTAGATCGGATAAGCGTCTGATCTTGGAGCGTGCGGACGACAAGACGAACGAAGTCCAGCGTTTGACGTTCAACTTCCTGCACGACAACCGCTACCTTTATCGCTACGAAGTAAAAGCCGCCAGTCGCACAAGCTTCACCCCTCTGTATCAGGTCGGGGCGACGAAGGTAGGCGTCGCGTTTGCCAGCGGCGACGGCAAACCGGAGTGCGTCGTCAGCGGCGGACTCGGTACGATCAAGGTCGAGTACAAGGGAAAAAGCTACTACGTCTGTTGCAGCGGCTGCCGCGATGCGTTCAAGGATGAGCCAGAGCGCTACATCAAGGAATATGAGGCGCGCAAGGCGAAGGGAAAATGATCCGGTTTCCGACCTCCATCCCGTTGGACTGCCGTCTTCCGTTTTCCTTGAGCTGGCGTTATTCTGAATGGATGTCTCAAGGAGGAACCCGCTCGTGTTGCCCCGAAATCTTCGCATGGAAGCATTATGCCGGGGCTATGTCCAAGTTGTCGCCGGTCGGAGTGGGATGACTTGTTCGAGCCGCGATCTTGATTTCGGGATGGATCTGACAATTCACGACATCCGAAAACGCGGGCGCCGGATATCCGAGTCGGGTTATCAGATTGATGTTCAAGCGAAGAGTACCACGATCCTGCGTGCAACAGGCACGGACGTCGTTTGCGATTTGCCGGTGTCCAATTACGATGACCTGAGAGATGAGGACGTAATTATTCCTCGACTCTTGATTTTGCTCGTGTTACCCCGGGATGAATCGGAGTGGGTTCTTCAAACGGAGGAGCACCTCCAGCTTCATCACGGTGCATACTGGCTTTCGTTGATGGGTTGGCCTCACAGAACGAATCGAGGGTCTGTTCGCGTTCGCGTTCCGAGAATGAATCTGTTCACTTCGGACGCCCTCATGACCTTGATGGACAAAGCGCGGAGGCGATTAGCCCTATGAATCTCTTCGGACTGCTCGATCCTCGTGTCAATCGGCTCACAGCGAATGGAATCCGCAGTTACCTACTCCAAAATGGTTGGCGGCTTATACCAGACCCACGCGGCAAGGCCCTCATCTTTAGCAGGGATGATGAGCAGGCTACGGGCGAATTCGTCCGCATGCTTCCCATGTCCGAGCATTTCAAAGAGTACGTTGTTCGACTTGTGGAATTACTTTCCGCTGTCGGAGAGCATGAAGGAAGACCGCCGCTCGACATCGTTAGCGACATCCTGCGGTTGCAGGAATCGCCACAGTCCACAAACGGAAACACGACCAAGAAAACCGCCAGAAGCTCGAAAAGTTCCGAGTAACTTTCTGGCAAATCTCGGACTAGCCCGCGCGGCGGCGCGCATGCTACAATCCCTCTCCGTCGCCCCGGAGAAGGTACGCGATGCTCGCCGTTGCCGAAGCACAACGTCTGATACTGCAACAAACCCGGCCGCTTCCTCCGCGCCAAACGCTTCTCGCAACTTCTCTCGGCCATGTCCTGGCGGAGGACGTGCCCGCCGACCTCGACTCGCCGAACTACGACAAGTCCATGATGGACGGCTACGCCGTGCGCTGCGCAGACCTCACGGAGGGGCAGGGGGCGCTCGTCGTCGTTGAGGAAGTTCTTGCCGGAAAACTACCGACCAAATTGATCGCAGCGGGGCAGGCGGCGCGCATCATGACCGGAGCGGCAATCCCCGCTGGCGCGGAGGCCGTCGTCATGGTCGAGCGGACCAAGATGCTCGATGATGGACGGGTGCGCATCGACGACAAGCCACTGCGGACGGGTCAGAACATCTTTCGTCGCGCCTCCGAGATGCGACATGGGGATGTCGTGCTGACGCGTGGAACCGTGCTGCGTCCTCAGGAAATCGGCGTGCTGGCCACAGTCGGGCGCACGTCTGCTCGGGTGGTACCAACTCCGCGCGTCTGCATCCTTTCCACCGGCGACGAGGTCGTGGAGGCAAACCAGACTCCAGGACCGGGCCAGATTCGCAACAGCAATGGGCCGATGCTCCTGGCCCAGGCGAGCCGTGGCGGCGGCAACCCGCACTATCTCGGCCTGGCCCGCGATAGTCTCAACAGTCTTCGCCCGCTCATCACCGAGGGGTTAGAGGCCGACCTGCTGATCCTCTCCGGCGGCGTCTCCGCCGGCAAGCTTGACCTCGTGCCCGGCGTGTTGCAAGAACTCGGCGTCGTTCCGCACTTCCATAAGGTCGAAATGAAGCCGGGTAAGCCGGTCTACTTCGGGACACGAGATTCGGAGCAACCAACCCTCGTGTTCGGCCTACCGGGGAATCCTGTCAGCTCCTTTGTTTCCTTCGAGCTGTTCGTGCGTCCGGCACTTCGACGTTTGCGAGGGTTGTCCGACACGGGCGCTGAGCGGGTGAACGCCGTGCTCACCGAGGATTTTCCGTACCGGACAGATCGGCCGACGTATCACCCCGCGCGTGTCGAGGTGGCCGATGACGGCTGGCATGTGCGGCCGGTACCCTGGTCCGGTTCTCCGGACCTGCGCGGCCTGACCCGCGCTAACGCCCTGATCGTCTTTCCGCCCGGCGAGCACACCCACCGCGCCGGCCAGCGCTTTACGGTTCTGCGCCTCGGCGACGAGTGAATTCGCGGATCTGCTATCATGCGAAAGGAGTTCCCATGTCGGTTCAGGAGGTCACCGAGGTCCGCATGAACATCTCACCGGTGCTGGAGCAACCCCGGCCGCTCGCAACACCCGCTCCGACATCGACTGTGCCGAAGGCGCGAACGCTGTTGGGTCTCGCGGCGACAACCGGCGTGCTACTGTGGCTGTGTCACTTCCCAATTGCGTGGGGTTGGCTAGCGTGGGTCGCCCTGGTGCCGTTGCTCGCCTTGATCCGCAGCCCCGCCCGGCCGCGCACCATCTACCTGTCTGCGTACTTCGGTGGCATCGTCTTCTACGGTCCGGTAATCCAGTGGATGCGTGTCGCCGACCCGCGCATGTACTTTACCTGGATCGGCCTTGCTATTTACTGCTCCTTCTATTTTCCTTTGACGATCTTCATTGTCCGTTATCTGGAGCGGCGCACGTCGTGGCCGCTGCCGGTCACTCTGCCGGTGGTCTGGACGGCGCTGGAGTTTTTCCGCAGCCAGTTCGGCACCGGCTTCTCGTGGTATCTGATCGGTTACACGCAGCACGACTGGTTGCCGATCATCCAGATCGCCGACCTGGCCGGAGTCTATGCGGTTAGCTTCCTCGTTGTCGCAATCAACGCCGTATTGTTGGAAGTGTGCTGGAGCCGTGCCGGCTGCCGACGACTGTTCGGACGAGCGAATGACGCACCGCGAGGAACCCGCCTTGCCGTGGCGCTGCAAGCCGTTGTCGTGCTGGTCGCGCTGTCCGGGACGATCGTCTACGGCGTCGTGCGCATGCAACAGGCGGAGTTCAGTCCAGGACCGCGTGTCGCTCTTGTGCAGGGCAATGTGCCGCAACAAATCAAAAACCAGTCCGCTGCCGCAGAAGAGATTTACCGTCATTACGCCGCGCTAACCTACCCCGCCGCGCTGTACCGGCCGGCCCTGATCGTCTGGCCCGAGACGAGTCATCCGATGGGGTTCGACGATGTGGCACCCAACGTCGATCGCGATCGTCTGCCAGCCGAATGGAAAACGTATCTCGCCAGGAGCCGCGAGTTGACGGAGGACGTAAATCATCGCTGGCCGACCAATGTTCTACTCGGATTGAACAGCACGATTCGTACTGCCGATGGGACCGAAAGGCGCTACAACTCGGCCCTGCTGATCGATCCCCGAGGCGCCGTGATGGGGCGCTACGACAAAATTCACCGCGTCCCTTTCGGCGAGTACGTGCCGTTGCGGGAATCGCTCCCTTTCATGGACCGCCTCTCCCCCTACGACTTTGAGTACGGAGTCGCGGCGGGAAACGGGCCGATTCAATTCCCTCTCGCGGAGCGTAACGATTCGCGCTCGTTCTCATTCGGCGTCGTGATCTGTTACGAGGATACCGTGCCGGACGTGGCGCGACCCTATGGCGGCAGCGGGACGCATCAGACCGATTTCCTTCTGAACATCTCAAACGACGGCTGGTTCGACGGCACCAGCGAACACGAGGAACACCTGGCGATTTGCCGATTTCGGGCGGTGGAATGCCGGCGCCCCGTCGCCCGCGCCGTCAACATGGGCGTCTCGGCGGTGATTGACGGCAACGGACGAGTGCTGCGACCGCACGAGCTTCCGTCCGCGCAGTTGCCTGCGAAGATCCTCACCGGCTCGCACGTCTGGGAGATCCCGGCGGAACCGGCAAAGCAGGAAGCGCTGCCGCCCGCACAGTGGGCAGAATTCAAGAAAGTCCCTGGCCTTCTCTTCGCCACGATCCCGCTCGACGGCAGGTCGAGTGTATACGCTCGTTGCGGCGACTGGCTCCCCTGGTCCTGCTGGGGACTGCTCGCGGCGGGCTTGATGTTCGCACGTTGCCGCCGCAGTTCGATATGATTGTTTAGCCGCGACCTGATCGGGGAGCGTGGGTGCTAGCCGCGCTCCCCTAGCAATTCGCGCCTAAACGGGAGTTGTAATGGGGACAATGCCACTCGTCGATCCGCCAACCCGGTCACGCTTTCGGTCGACCCTGGCCATTTTCACCTTGCGAGCACCTTTCTGGAAGCGCTCACTTAAACACCGCTGGGGCCGAATGCTCGTCGTTTTTGCCTACGGTTATCTCGGGCTTCTCGGCATGCTGCTATTCATGGAAAACTGGCTGATTTTCCAGGCGAGCACGGCGTCCGATTCCTGGTCGCCGCCACCGAGCCAGTGTGCCGTTGAAGACGTGTGGCTGACCTCGGCCGACGGGACTGCGATCCATTGCTGGTGGCTGAAGGGACCGGATTGGCAGCCGGGGCAGGGGGCCATGCTGTTCTTTCACGGGAACGGCGGCAACCTGAGTCATCGCGGCGACTGCGCCAGGTATTGGGTCGAGAAGCAGCACCTTGCCGTCTTGCTCGTCGATTACCCCGGCTACGGCAAGAGCGGTGGCAAGGCGAGCGAGGCCGGTTGCTACGCCGCTGCTGACGCCGCCTACGACTGGCTGACAGACGAACAAAAGGTTCCCGCCGAGCGCCTCCTCCTCTACGGCGGTTCACTGGGTGGCGCCGTCGCCGTCGATCTCGCCAGCCGTCGGCCGCATCGGGCGCTGCTGCTCATCAGCACGTTCACGACGCTCCCCGACATGGCACAGGAGGTCTACCCGTTTTTGCCCGCGCGCTGGCTCGTGCGGACCAAGTTCGACAGCCTGGCGAAGATCGGCAGTGTGCATAGGCCCGTCTTCATGGCTCACAGCGAGGCCGACACGCTCATCCCGTGCGCGATGGGTCGCCGGTTATTCGAGGCCGCAAACGAGCCGAAAGCATTCATCACCCTGCACAACCTTTCCCACGACGACGGCGGTTGTCCCGATACCTTCGTCACCGAGTTCGCCGAGTTTTTGAACAAACATGCGCCCTGAACACGTCGCATTGAGAATTGCCCTGTTCCCGCAATCGCCGCTTTGCTATATCCCGCCGACGTGTCTCGCCCTTTCCCGGCGGACGCGCCAGGAGGGTCCGATGTTACGCAAAGCAATCGCGGCGCTGCTCAGCGTTCTGATCGTCGGTGGCAACATTTCCGCCCAGGCGCCGATTCGCCTGCGCTGGCAGACGGGACAGGTGCTGCTCTACAAGGTCGAACAGAGCATCGCCGTCACCGAAGTCGCCGGCGAGAAAAAAGTCGAGACGACGATCAAGCTCCACCACACCAAGCGCTGGCAGGTGCTCGCGGTCGATGCCAACGGCGTCGCCACGGTGCAGAACTCGCTCGTCGCCTTGCGCCACGAGACTCTCACCTCCGATGGCAAAATGCTCCTCTACGACTCGGCCAAACCCGACAAGAGTACTCCCGAATTGAAAGAGGCGATGAGCAAGTTCGTCGGCCCAACCTTGGCCGTGCTGCGCGTTGACGGCAGCGGCCGTGTGCTGGAAGTGAAAGAATCGAAGTTCGGTCCCGCGAGCCGCTACGAGAGTGAGCTGCCGTTTGCCGGCGTCTTGCCCGAAGAACCTCTGAAGGGCGGCCTGACCTGGGAACGAACGTACAACGTCACGCTCGACCCACAAGGAGCCGGTACCAAATATGCCGCCGTACAGCGTTACACTTGCAAGAGCATGACCAACACCGCCGCGGTCGTGGCCGTGACGACGGAGTTCAAAACCCAGCCCGAAGCCGCCGAGGACCGAGTACGACTCCTGCAGATGCAGCCGGAAGGCGAGATCGTCTTTGACCTCCGCGCGGGGCGAGTTCAGGGCGCGACGTTGAAAATCGACAAGGAGATCAAGGGCTTGCAGGGCGAGGGCAGCAGTATTCGCGTCTCCAGCACCTACCACGAACAATACGCTGGCGACCAATAATCGAATCGAATTATCGGAAAAGAATCACGAGCCGCGACCGTCAGGGAGCGCTGGCAGAAGCGCTCCCTGACGGTCGCGGCTCGTAAGATTCCTTTGTGACGGGGTAATCGTATCGAGTACGAAATACGCAGCGCGCTGGTATGATGTGAGCATGAGACCCTGCATCAGCGAAGCGACCACGCTCTCGACTTCTTTTGCCGACGATGTTCGCGGCTACGCGGAGGGCGGTTGTCACGCACTGGAAGTCTGGCTCACCAAGCTCGAAACACACCTGGAACAGAATTCTGCCGCGGACACGCGCAAACTCGTCGAAGACCACGAGATGGTACTGGCGGCTGCATCCTATCAGGGCGGTCTGCTCCTCTCGCAAGGCGAGCAGCGCAAGGCTCACTTCGACCATTTCAAACGCCGGCTCGATCTCTGCCAGTCCTTCGCAATTCCCACCATGCTGGTCGTCGCCGACTTCGTCGAGAAAGTTACGGCTACCGACCTTCAGCGCGCTGTCGTGTCGCTGACCGAGGCGGCGCAGTGGGCGGCGGGATTCGACGTTCGCCTGGCGCTGGAGTTTCGCGGTTCGTCGTCGTTCTGCTCCAGCCTCGACACGGCGTTGTCGCTCGTCGCGGCCTGCGGCGAAGCGAATGCCGGCGTCTGCCTCGACCTGTTCCATTACTACACGGGGTCTAGCAAGTTCGATGATCTCGTCCTGCTCACGAAGGAAAACCTCGCTTTTGTGCAGGTTTGCGACCTGGCCGGCGTCCCGCGCGAGTTGGCGACCGACGCCGACCGCATCCTTCCTGGCGAGGGCGACTTTCGCCTCGAACCGATCATGCGGCATCTGCGCGCCATCGGCTATGACGGCTGGGTGTCATTGGAACTGCTCAATCCCACACTGTGGCAGGCCAAGGTATCGCAGGTCGCAGAGTTGGGGTTGGGCGCGGTGCAAAGGCTGATTGACACAAAATAAACTAGCCTGCGGCGCAAGCAAGGGTTGTTATTTACAGATCAAGGAAGTGTGGTCTTGTCACGGAACGGCGCGGAAGCTACAAGGCGTCCCCTCGCGCGGGATCTCGTGCGAGGACGCCTCGCGGAGGGGACGGGGCAGGGCAACGATCACAGATGATAGGAAGACTCATTCACGTCAACTCGACCCACGAGAACCCAGCGCCGCCCTGTCGGCCGCTGACGCAATACCAGGCGACGGTCCGAGCGCTCAGCGACCGCCTCGTTGAAGCCTCGCGGCCGATCCGTGTGCTCGACGCTGTGCGCTGGGATGACGGCGTCGAAGCGGCTTTCTTCTCCGGCGGCGGGCGAGAACAGCCGTGCGTGACGCGCGCTTATTACGCCGACCGTCCGCTCTCGTTCGATCCCGAACGGAAGCATGAAGAGTTCCGTGATCTGGAACGCGACGTTCGGCACCGGCTCGGCGACGACAATCCGGCAGGCCGACTGCTGTCCCAGCGCTGTCGGGAAGGGCGAGCCGTGGTCGATCTCGTGCAGCAGCGCGGCACGCCGGCGTTCGCCACTCGCTCGGGCCACCTTTATGGAAGAACAACCGATTGCTGTCCTGACGGCGGGCCGCCGCTCGCCCGATTCGGACGGACTCTCTCCGCCGGTTTCGAGGATTCTGCCTGCGAGGACTGCCCGCTCGACGAGTTGGACTTGAGTGCCGCCGAGACGGTGAGTGAGCTGTCGCTGCGTTTGACCGCTTTTTTCAAAGACTCGGCGGCGATTCATGTCAGGCTGTCCGACGGCATCGCCGCCGACGCCACGGCGGGCACCGACTACATCAAGGTGCGCGAAGACGCACGCTTCACGCCCCGCGCGGTGCGCCTTCTCGAAGTACATGAAGGTTGGGTCCATCTGGGTACCACGATAAATGCCCAGGCCCAGCCGATCTGCACGTTTCTTACCAAGGGAACGCCTTCGGCAACGGTGACCCAGGAAGGCTTGGCGGTCCTGACCGAAGTGCTGGCGCTCGCTTCGCATCCGGCGCGCGTGCGGCGTTTGGCGCATCGGGTGGAGGCGGTGGCCCAGGCCGAGGCGGGCGCGAACTTTCTTGACGTGTACCGCTTCTACCAGGAACAAGGGTATGATGAGCGTGAAGCCTATCAGCACACGACACGCGTCTTCCGCGGCAGTTTACCCGAAGGCTGCGGTCCGTTCACCAAAGACCTGTCCTACGCGAAAGGCTTCATGCTCGTGTCGGAATTCGTCCGCGCGGCACTGAAGCAAGGAAACCTGGATCTCATATCGCTGCTCTTTTGCGGCAAAACAAGCCTCGCGGAAGCGCCGGACCTCGCCCAACTTGCGGACGAGGGACTGCTCGCGCCGCCGCGTTACTTACCACCGCCGTTCACCGATGCGAAGGGACTGCGCACGAGCCTCGCAACAATAAGTTGACCGAGCCGCGACCGTCAGGGAGCGCTGGCCCACGCTCCCTGACGGTCGCGGCTCGTTGCATGACCTCGGTGCCGCTCGGCTCGCGGCACCTATTTGTGGTACAGCCTATCAGTTGACATAAGGGTTCGCGGGCGCCTCAATGCGCTTGACCAGTTCTGCTAGCGATTCCTTCTCCTCCCGCGTCGGCGTCACGACGATCATTGGGACGAACGCGCCGTTGCCGCGGTCCTTAAACTTTATCATGCCGCTGACGCGAACCCACGTCCCGCGCATCTGCTGGGGATCGAGTCTCGGCCCCTCCTTGTTCTGCGAATAATCGACGACGATCATCGCTTTGAGCTGAATCGCGTCCGCCCCACAGCAGTTGATTTTGAAACGAGACAGCGAAAAATAGCGATCGCTGTCGCCGGAGTACTGACCCGTCACCCGGACCGACATGCCGGTGTACACGTCACGCTGTTCCTTAGTCAGCGATGCTTCCTCGAGTTGCTTGAAGGTCATCTCGATGTAATCACCCGTGCGAACGATGCTCTCCGGGTCCGTGAAGGCAATGGCCAGCAGCGGTGCGAACTCCGCAGGAGCTGCCAGCAAGCCGGCCAAGCGCGTCACCTGCACCGGCGTGTATTCGCGCTTGGAGCTGAGGTCGCCGGGATCGGCCTCGTCGCGCGGGTACGGCTGTAATCCTCCCGCGGGCAGACCGAGGAAGCCGAGGATGATCGGCACCAGCATGATCGTGTAGCGCCAGGGCGCCCAGGCGTGTTCGTGGCCATCGCCGCCGTGGCTGTGGCCATGTCCGTGACCGGTGGCTGGTTTCGCGCTCACCGCTGTGGAAGGTGCCGCCTTGATGCCGTGCGAGTGCCCGTGATCGTGCCCATGATCGTGCGCGTGTCCATGACCGTGTTCGTGAACCAGCGCGATCTGCGGCTGACCGGCAGCGCGCCAGACGACGACGGCGCGGAAGAGAATTAACACCAACAGGGCGATGCCGCCGGCAAGGACGACCTTCATGAGCGAGTCGCTCATGAAGTATTTCATGTCGCCCGAGAAGTACCACTTGCACACGATGGCCGCCAAAAGGCCGCCGAAGCCGATCGAACAGAGCTGTTCGATGTAGTATTCGTTCGCGTCGTGCGGAACGTGGGCGTCTTCATCGAGAAATTGTGCCATGTGCGCACTCCTGCAAGATCAACGAGCGCCGGCGATTTGCGCTCCGTACTGGTTCCAGAAAAAGTGAACGAGCATCGACAGCGCGAATACCTGCACGACGACCGCGAGAATGATCAGGGCCATCAGCCGCGGCCGAAAAACGCGCGTGTACATCAGGAACAGCTTGAGGTCGAGCATCGGGCCGAGCACGAGAAACGCGAGCTTCGGCGCCGGCCCTAGCTGGGTGAAGGTGAAGGCGACAAAGGCGTCAGCCTCGCTGCACAGCGTCACGAGGAAGGCCAGGCCCATCATCGAGCCGATGGCGAGCGGGGCGTTGTCGCGCACCGTCGCCTGGCCGATCTGCCAGAAGTCCAGACCTTCGCGAATGCCTGCCGCCAGCAGCCCACCGACGACCAGATAAAACGTGATGTCGAGAATGTCGTGGACGGCCGTCTCGGTGATGTTGCTCAGGCGCTGGTACAGCGGCCGCGACTCCGCCTGCAAATCCTCCGGCTCG
>JBBQPD010000042.1:0-15562 GCA_038331535.1 Gemmatales bacterium
GGCAAGACGCACCTGCTGCACTCGATCAAGCACGGCCCCGACGGCGCCTGGCAGCTCCTCGTCACGCCGGGGACGTATCAGCGCGACTCCGATTTCCTCGAATACCTGCTGTTCCAGCTCATCGACACGCTGCTCGGCGGCGGCAAGCAGAAGAACGTCCGGCCCATCGAGTACATCGGCGAGCTGCTGCTGCGCAAACTCCTCGGCACGACCCTAGCGGGGCTGACGGCGTCGGAGAAGCTCGACCTGTTCCCGGCTCCGGGTCTCGGCCGCTGGGCGCGCCGGCTCGGCCTCGGCGGCGCGCAGGCGCAGGAGCGGACGCAGTTTCTCCTCGACACGCTCCATCGCCCCGCACCCGTCCAGGCGGGCGGCATCCGGCGCGCCTGCGCTGATGCTGGCGTCGAACCGCAGCGGGCCTGCGACGCCGTCTGCAAGCAGATCGAGCAGACGGCAGCGCACAACACGGCCGGCCTGATGCGCCGCAACATCCTGCAAGGCTTCGCCCGCGCCGTGCTGCTGAACGACGAGGCTGACCTCGCCAACTTCCTGACCTACGGCTTCGCCGAACTCGACTTCCAGGTGCGGCCGACGCGGCAGGACCTGGTGCTGGCGCTGTTCAAGGTGCAGATGGAAGTCCTCAACAGCCTCGGCGTCCCGGTCGTGGTGGCCTTCGACCAGCTCGAAGACTTGCTGCTGGCCCGCCGCACCGACGACGCCCACCGCACGGCCGAGAGCTTCTTCGCCGGCATCGTCAAGGCGCTGCATCATGTCGATGGCATCAGCTATCTCGTCTTCGCCGAACGCGGCCTGTGGAACCGCTTCGTGCCCTCGCTGGACGGCTACATCCAGGATCGTTTGAACAACCCGATCCACCTGCCGGATCACGGCACGATCAAGACGCTGCGCCTCGAAGCGCCGGCACCGGACCTCGTGCGCCGCATCGTCGAAGCGCGTCTGCGGCCGGCGCTGGAGGAACTGTCCGACGCCGCCGAACTGTCGCCGATTTATCCGTTCACGGAGGAGCAGATCTACCGCATCGCCCGCACCGAGCCGACGCTGCGCGACATGCTGCAACAGTTCCGGCACCATTTCGATCACGTCGTCTACCCGGAAGCCGTGCGGAGTGCGGAGACCCCGTCTGGCACTCCGCACTCAGTACGGAGTACTGAGTACTCAGTACCCAGTACTCCGCCGTCGCGCCTCCCCGCCGAAGACTTGCCGCCCGGCGTGAAGTCGTTCATCACCATCGAAACCCCCGCCGACACCATTCCCGCGGCGATACCTGTCGAGGACCACGCCGCACGCAGCACGCCGCACGCCGCACTCCCCGAGATGTGGAACCAGGAAGTACGTTCCGCGCGGCGCAAGCTGGAGCCGGAGGGAGCCGTGACCGGCGCGACGCGCGAGCTACAACTCGGCCTCGGCCAGTTCTTGCAGGTGTGTCACGAACACGGCGTCAAGGTCGGCCCGTGGCGCTTGCAACACGTCGTCGGCGAGTTCACCTTCGGCGACCATCCGACCTACGGAGCGCTAACGATCGCCCACTGGGTCTGCAAGGACGGCCAGCCCTGGAAGGTCGGCATCGGCCTGTTTCTCGGCCGCGCCTCGGCCAAGCCGCGCGACCTGCAAACGAAACTGTCGGCGCTGGAACTGGAGCCGTGCGTCATCGACCATCTGATCCTGCTGCGGCCGGAGGACGACTTCTCACTGACCGGCAAGAGCAAGACCCTCTGGGCCGAAGCGGAGCGCCGCGGCCGGCACCCGCGCCTGGAACCGGTGACGCTCGACGGCTTCGCGACGCTGTACGCCTTCCCGCGCCTGATGGCGGCGCTGACCGAGTCGCTGCCGGACGGCCAGCCGCACCCCAACCTCGCCGACCTGCTGCAAGATAAGTGTGAGAAACTGCTCGAACAGGTGTGTATGCCGGTGCAGGGGTGAGTGCGGGTAATCGCTACGACGTGAACGAGCCGCGACCGTCAGGGAGCGTTGGCGCCAACGCTCCCTGACGGACGCGGCTCGTTCATCTTATTGTTGTCCACGTTCCGAGCGGAGGGTTGATTTATCGAGCACGATCGCGCTCATAAGCGCACCAGCCAAGAGGAATCGGCGAACACCTGTGTCTTGCCCAGGACATCTCGGACGGCCGCAACCACTTCCAAGAAATCGGCACAGAAGTCGTGGCCTGCCAGCCAGCCGCCGGAACGCACGAGCCGCCGGGATGCGGCACTGTCGGCGCGCACGGCCGCGTCGTCGTGGTCGCCGTCGATGTACACCAGGTCAAACGAGCCGTCGGCGAACCTCTCCAATGCTTCCGGGCTTCGGCCGCGAACGATTTCGACGTGTGGGTAGCCGCGCATACGATTGCGAAATTCCTCGTAGACACGCTCATCCGGCCACGGGTCCACGCAGACGACGCGGTCGCAATGGAGGGCGAACACTTCGCCGGACACGCCGCGGAAGCAGCCGATCTCCAGGGCTGCGCGCGGCTTGGCCAACTCGACCAACTCGACCAGTCCTGCGACGTGGTTGTTCGATGGCTCGCCGCAGGGGAAGTAAACGCGCGGCTCCTGGCACTGTACCGCCAGCCGTTCGGCCTTGCTGACGACCGGCCGGGTAAAGGTTGAGTCCGGACAGTGTCGGTGTCGGCCGACGGTGACGGGCAGTGGGTGGATCGGCGTGCGCTTCCCTAGCGCCGACATCCACAGGCCGTCTGTGTGCCAGGCGAGCGCCCGCTCTTCCGGCCAGGGTACGTACACGCTCGTCCGGTGACACACCTGCATCCCGTCAGCCTTGCAGTCCAGGTCGGTGCCGACCGGCCAGGTGTGTAGTTCGCCGACCTTGACCTCTGCGCCGCCGCGGACCTCGCAGCGGTCGGCCCGGCCGTGCCAGGCCGACTGGACGGGGTTGGCTCGCGCTGCCATCAGCCAGGCCGCGAAAGCGCCAGGATCGTAAACGTCGTCGTCGCACAGGTAGCAGGCCAGGTCGCCGAGGACCAGGCCGCGGCGGAAGCACTCGTTGATGCACCACGCCTGGATGCCGACCTCCGACCGCAGTTTCGCCGTCTCGCCGCTGGCGACAACCGTGATGCGCGGGTCGCCGCGGTAACGCTCGAACGCCCCGGCCGCCAGCAACTCGCCGGAGTCGATGACTACGAGTTGCCAGTCCGAGGAGGTCTGCGCCAGCACGCTCCCGATGCTCTCGTGGACCGACTGCTTCCGGTGCGAGGTCAGGATGCACGTCAGCAACAAAGGATGCCAGCGGTAGGCCAGGTGTTCCTCGCGCCAGCGCTCCAGGTCAGGGCCGGCGTGGTCGCGCCAGTAATCGGCCCCGTACAGCGCCAGCCCTTCGGCGGCGAACTCATGGACGAGGCAGGCCGCCTCGTGGGGCCGAAAATGCAGCGACAGGTGCGACTCGATGCCGATCCAGGCCCGGTCGATGTCGCGCCAGTCTCGTGCGAACAGATCCGCGTTGCGAAACCAGCGCCACGAACCGGCGTAATCCCAGGTGCTGCGCGGCGACTCCGGGAAGCAGCAGCCGATCCGTTTGAAGGGTCCGACCAGGGGATGCGTTTCCAGCAGTCTGCGCACGGCCGGCCAGTGATCGAGGCACGTTTCGTACAGCGCCTCCGTCCAGGGCCGCACACCGGTCGCCCAGCCTTCTGAAGTGACGCCTTCTGCGTGGCCGTAGAGCGTGACGTGCTCCGGACCGGTGAACTCGGCGAGGCGTTCGTGCAAGGCAAGGAAAGTGGTTCCTTCACGCAGCCCGGGATCGTTCGCGACCTCAACGAACTCGCAGCCGCAGCCAGCCAGGGCGGCGCGGACCGCTTCGGCATGGTCCATCTCCGGGCCGACGGCGATACCGATCATGCGTCGGCCGTTGAACAGGGACAGTCGGCGCTTCAACTTCTCCACGTTCCAGCGCCAGACGGAGCCGCCGTCCTTGGCGAGCGGGTAGACATGATAGAGCAGGTGGCGGACGACGTCTTTGCCGCCGAATGGTTCGTCTCGCGCCGCAAGAACCGCCTTTCGCACGCCGGCCAGTTTCGCCTCCGGGGAGCTTCCGGCGAAATGAAGGATGAAGTCCCCCTCGCGATGCTCGCCAGGGAAGGCGTTGAACAGCCGCCGGGGGACGACGCGGAATCGCACGGCCGCGCCGCCCTCGCTCAGCGCCTCCACGATGGCCGGTTGTTCCCACCAGGGGTGGTGGGTGTACTGACCCTTTTCGTAGGCCCGGCGGAGTAGATCCCGCGTGGCCGGGCAATTGCGTATCAGAAACACTCCCAGGTTCATCGGACTGGGCGGGAGATCCTCGGCGACTAGAAAATCGACATCTTCTCCGATCAGGTCTTCCACCCGTCGCGCCGGGTTGGTCACGACCGCGTCGGCGTCAATCCACATGACCCATTCGCAGGCCGGGTTGCTTGCCAGGTGGCGTTCGACGAGCAGCAATTTGCTCCAGGAAGCGGGTCTGGTCGCGTCGATCTTACCCGTGGCGACGACGGCCGCGTAGCCGTGCCGAGCGGCGTACGCGCATAACGCCCCGGAGCTGAGCTGCCCCATTTCCGACATCTCCGGGGTATACAACGTTGCGAGGGCGATTCGCGCTCCGGGAGCGTCCGAGATCGTGCGGATCTCACTCTGCTCGTGATCGATGTAGCTACAGGACCGGCAAAAGTCGGCGGCAACCGGGTTCGGCGGGGCAATATATTTCGACGACTGGCACAGGAGGCTGTCGTCTGCCTGATGCTCACGCCAGCGGCAGAGCGGTAACTCGTTCATCGTGGTCCTCTGGCAACAGGGGGAGGTCCGGCTTGCGACCGATCAGGCGAGCCAGTTCCGCCATCCAACCCCAACACGCACGTTCCAGGGGCAGCGCCGCCTGGAAGTGCGGCCTGGTGTGGTTCTGGTTCGTCACATAGGCTTGTCGATCGAAACGGAATTTGTCGGCGCAGCGGTGGACGAAGAGCGGCAGCCCCTCCGGTCCGGGGTGCAGATACGCCACGTCAACCCAGTGGGCGCTCGGCCGCCACATGACGAAGGGTTGACCACAACGCGCCCAGGCGACCTCGAAGGTGTGTTTGTCGCCGTAGCAGTAACGGTAGTAGTAGTCGGAGTGATCGTTGTAGAACCAGGCTAGGTTCAACGGCCGCCAGCACTGCCGCTTATTCAAAAGGTACTGACCACTCTCGACGGAGCCGAGACGCCCGGGATCGACCACGCCGAAAGCGGGCCACTTGAGCCGCAAATCGATCTGAGCCATGTCGGGCCAAAAAATGGCCCCGCGGCCGCGGTAGTCGGCAAGCTCAAAGAGGAACTCAGGGTTGCGGCATGGGTAGCAGTCGGCATCGAGAAAGAGAAGCTCCTCAAAGCCGCTGTGCAGGGTGGCGAATACCTTTAGCTCCCAGCCGTTCAGCGTGCGGGCCGGGTGGCGGAGCCGGATCGCGTCGGCATCGACGCACTCTACCTGATAGGGGGCCAGCAACGCCTGTCGGTCGGCCGGCATCTCGTCGTTGCGGCCCAAATACCAGACCTGGATGGGTAGACGGCAGCCGGCGTGGCGCAGGGCGCGGATGGCGACATAAAGCGAGGGGAAGTAGCGCTCTCCGCCGCCAGCGAGGACGACGCCGCGGCCTAGGAAGCGGTCCTTGGGATAGTCTGGTACGGCGGCGAGGAACTCTTCGGCCTGGCTCAGCATTTGCGCGGAATTGAGGCCGAACGGGTCGCGCGGCAGGTAGTCGAGACAATTTGCGCAACGAGGAACCCCACAGGCCGTGTCTTCCTCGCCCCATGCGGGCGTGCAGCGGCCGTGTAGGGTACATACGAAAAGTCGGGTCCGGCCGTTATGCTGGGCCTCGGGCCGCTCGACCTCCGTCACGCCGCCGAGATGCACACAGGGGAGGGCGCGCGGCCGCGGCGCCGGGGCGTGATCGACGCAGTGGCACTGCGCGCAGAACTCTGCACGCACTGAGTTCGGGGCGCCGAGAAACTTCTCCGAGCTACAGACGTAGCGCTCCTGACGGAACGCGCCCCGCCAGCGACAGACGGGCAACGGGATCATGGCGGGCTTCATGGGGCCGCGGAGATGGTGACGGTTTTGGGCCAGTTCTTGCATTCGCCGTCGCCGGCGCCCGCGCGCTGCAGTTTGATCGGGAACGAGCAATCCTTCTCGTTCGCGGTCGTGAGACGGTATTCAACGATCTCGTGGTGGCCGCGCCGTAAGTGCAGGTGCCAGGTCTTGGCGTCGCTCTTCTGCAGCATCCACACGGCCGGGTTGGCGGCGTCGGAGCAGAAGTCGATGGGCTGGCTGAACCAGCAGCATTCGAACCCGTGATCCCCGGAATGGAGCAGCCGCGTCGGTTGATTCAGCTTGGCGCAGTCGCCCGCAGTGCCGGGGGAAACCGGCTTGTCCAGCTGCAAGCTCAGCGCGACCGGGACGGGCTGGTCGGCATGACAGAAGTGACAACGACGCTTCACGAAGAAGTGTCCCGAGCCGGAGGAACCGGAACCGGAGCCTTGGCAGTCGGTGGCGTTGCTCATTTTGATTTTGAAGTCGGCTAGCTGGGATTCGAAGGTGCCGCTCGATGAGATGGTCCAGATGACCAGCGTGTAGACCGTGTTCTCATCCGGCGGCTGGGGTACGGGCAGTTCAAAGAAGTCCGGTGACAATCCCCACCGACCGTTAGAGTTAGGGTACACCCAGGGCCCCCCTTGGGTCGGGACCGGCGACTGAGGGAGGGCGGATTTCACGAACACCTGACCGAAAACCGGCAGGCCGGGCGGCGCGCCGAATCCCTGCGTGCAGATCACACAGTTTCCTGCGGTGCAGCGCGCATTGACAGTCGGTGTCTGGGAGTTGGGATTGGTGATCGTGTGGCGCTGGAACTCTCCCGGCTTCGGTCGGTACACGATTACGGGTTCCACCCCTCCCTGAGGAACATCAATCTCCAGCCGAATCTTCACGGCCCTCGGCGCTTCGGATGGCATCACTTCTCCTTACTTGGGTGTTAGAAGCGTGGCGGAACGGACGAATCCCGAGCCGCGTTTGCAGAAAAAGCCGAACCCTCCCGTCAAGTCCAACGGGCGGGGTAACGATTTTACCTGGTCGGTGAGGACATTGCTGCCGAAAGAAAGGTGTGTGATCGCTCCCCGTTCCACCTGCACGCGCAGGCGCTGGTCCGGCAAAGGCACCGCGAGGATCGGGACGGAAAAAAGCATTTGCAGCGATCCCCAGTTGCCAATCTCGAAATCGATGAAGAAGGGTGCCAACTCCAGGGCGGCGCCCTGGCGCCTTTCCAGCTCAGGGTCAAGGGGCCGGATCGCAAAGGCGTAACCGCGACCGATGTCCGGCCGGCCTCTATAAGGCCCGCGTCGGTACCCCAAATAGAGGCCGACAATGTCGTCTGCAGAAGTGCGCGAAAGCACGACCTCAAACCCGAAGTCGGCCGTCGCGGCCTCCCCGAGTTGGAAGAGGCAAAGATCCCCTGCCATGAAAGAGAATTCCCGCTTTTCCGGGTCGTGCTTCCACTCGAAATTCTTCTGAGACTGCATGATCACTTTGGGCCGCCGGGCAAGCAGGTCGTGTTCGTCTGCCTGAGGGGCTGGCACAATCGGGGAAGGCTTGACAGTCCGCAGCGCAGGGTCCGGATCGGGCCGGCCCGAGCTGAAGTAAAGGAAGAGAGCGACCAGGCCCAACAACAGGCCTGCTCCGAGCGCGACTGTCGCCACCGAGCGCCGCCGCAAAGGCGCCGGCGGGAGTACGACCGCCGGAATATTCGCCCGCGTCTCGGTCGGCGGCGCGGTCAGCTGGCACAGATCGTCCGGTAGCGGCACTGGGAGCGGCTGTACGGTCGTCGCGCAGTTGCCGTTGACGCTTTCAAGCAGCCGCACGAGGTCGCTGCCGACGGCGAACGGCGCCAGCGCCAGCGCTACCTCCCCGGCTGTTGCGTAGCGCTCGCCGGGATCTTTGGCCGTCATAAGTAGCAGTACGGGCCGCAATTCCTCGGGTATCGACTGGAACTGCTCGAGCGCAGTGAACGGGGTATTGCCATGGGCGTAGAGTTTCCGGGCCGCCAAGTCATACTTCGGTCCGGTATACGGCGCCTGACCGATCAGCAGATGGAATAGCGTGCAGCCGAGACTGTAAATGTCGGTCCGTCCGTCGATCTGCCCGCTGCCGGAAGCCTGCTCCGGCGCCATGTAGTCGTAGGTGCCCACGGCACAATTCGCGGGCGTCCGGTCACTGTTGGCAAGCTCGGCCTCATGGAACCGGGCGAGGCCGAGGTCGAGAATCTTTACCACGCCGGCCGGGGTCAGGAGCAGGTTGGAAGGCTTAATATCGCGATGGACGAATGTCTGGTGAATGTATTCCAGGCCCAGGGCGCTCTGGCGAGCCAGCTCACAGGCATCCGCCGGCTCGAGCTTGACACGCCCCGTGAGGAGGCGGAGAAGATCCGCCCCTTCCAAATAGTCCATGACCAGGTAGAAGAGACCGTTCTTCTCCCCCGCGTCGCTCGCCCGGACGACGTTGGGGTGATCCATGGCGCCGATCGCCTGCATTTCGCGCAGGAAGCGGCCTGCCAACCCAGGTCGATTGATCTGGCCGAGACGGAGAACCTTGATCGCGACGAAGCGTTTGAGGCTAAGGTGATAACCTTTGTAGACGGTCCCCATGCCGCCCTGGCCGATAAAGCCGAGAAACTCGTAGCGATCGAACAGCGCTGCGATTCGGCCCGGCGCATAGACCCCGGTGGGAGTGTCGGCGTTGGCGGCTTGCGACATGACACTCCCTCGTGGACGACCTCGTGGCTACAAGGACAGATGCGCGCCGTCGAGTGAATGAAGTCTAAGAGGCTGTCCCAGGAGCGCTGGGGACGTGTCGCAAAAAACGCTCCCTAACGGTCGCGGCTCGTGAGAAACGACACCTTATGAGACAGACTCTAACCGCCCGTCCGAGACTGGCGGCTAAACGAAGAACCCCCAAAAGCAATTCCTGCATGCCACCGTACTTTCAAGTGCGAGAATACGCTACCGACGAACGGATAGCAACCATTATCCTGATCCTTGACCGAATTCACTCGCTTTCGAGCGTCGCTTCTCTCGACGCTATAGCGTCTCTTTCGCCCATTAAATCCCGCGCGACCATTATTTCTCTCCTTCTCGTCACATTCGGTCCTTTTTCATGCTACAGTTGAAAAGTGATATGTCCCTGTGTGGCTGAGGAAGCCGATCCATGCGTCTTTCCCTGCGACGCACCGTGGGATTGCGGTTGATTGTCTGGTGCCTGGGCGTGCTGCTGTTCGCCATCGCCCTGCGCCTGCGGCCCTACCTATTTGCGGAGGAAGAGGACGGTCCGTTCGCGCCGTCCTTCTGCGCACTGATCGCGGTTTATGGCGTCCTGAGCCTGATCAGCGTCACCGTCGTGGCGCGCGGCATGCGCCGCTACCACCGCCAGTCGCTGCGCGTGCTGGCGGAAGCGATCGACGCCCTTCGCGAGAACCCGACGCCAAACGCCCTGCATATCCTCGACCGGCGCACGCGGGAAGAGGACGAGGAACTCGGCCCGGTTGTCGCGCGCCTCGACGCGGTCGCCGACCGCTATCGGAAGGTGCTGGGAGCATTGGTGCAGGTGCGCGAGAAGCAGGAGCGCGGCCGGGGCAATCCGCTGGCTGACCCTGAGCGGCACGGGCCGGCCACGGCGCGCTACGTCGGCGGCGCATCCCGGCACCGCATGGTCGGCCGCCTGGCACCCAACATGCACTGGATCGCCGCCACGCCGCCGCTGCAACAGTTCCTCGGCTCCAAGCTCAAACACCTCATCGCCCGTTCGTTCCTCGAGTTCGTCCATCCCGCCGACGCCAAAAACCTGAAACATACCCTGCGCGAAGCCCTCAAAGACGGCGAGGGCCATAACATCACCTTCCGCATTTTGGTGCCCGATCATTCTTCGGCGGTGCGGAACAAGGTTCCCGAATTCGCCGCCGCGCCCAGCAGCGGCCGGCTGGCGGGGGGACGTAACGGTTCCTCGTCGGCCCTGTCGGCGCCGCCTAATGAGCGCCATTTGCAGATGGACGTGATGACCTGTTACACCGACCTCGGCGCGCCGTTGCACCTGCGCTGCCATATTCTCGACATCACCGAGCGCGTCCTGACCGAGCAGAAGCTGAGCCGGCGCACCGCCGAGCTGACCAAGGCCAACGACCGTCTGCGCGAGATCAACGCCGACATCCAGCGCCTGAAGGAAAGTTACCGCGACCTGTACCACCACGCGCCGGTGCTGTATTTCAGCCTCGACGTTTGGGGCCAATTCGTCGCCTTCAACGAGACAATGCTGCGGACTCTCGGCTACGCGCGCGAGACGCTCATGGGCCAGCCGTACACCTGCCTGCTGACGCCCGCCAGCAACGCCGCGTTCCTCAACAACCCCACGGCGCTCCAGCAACCCGGCGAGATCGAGGCGCAGTGGATCAAGCAGGACGGCACGGTCATCGACATGCTGATCGACACGACCACGGTGAAGGACGCCGCCGGACAGTTCGTGCGCTCGCGCAGCGTCGCCCGCGACGTGACCGAGCGCAGGCGGCTGACGACGGCGCTGCAAACCAAGAACGGCGAGCTGCTGCGCATCAACCAGGAGCTGGCCGAGTTCACCTACGTCGTCTCGCACGACCTCAAGGAGCCCCTGCGCACGCTCCAGGCGTTCAGCAACTTCCTGGCCGCCGACTACGGCGACAAGCTGGACGCCGAAGGGCACGAGTATATCAGCCACCTGATCCAGGCCAGCCGCCGCCTGGGCTCCCTGATCGACGACCTGCTTACGCTCAGCCGTGCCGGCCGCGTCATCAACACGCCGCGCGCGTTCAACTGGGACGACACCATCGGCAACGTGCTGGGCGACCTGCACGATTTGATTCAGCGCACCGGCGCCGAGGTCCGCGTCGAAGGACTGCTGCCGGCCGTCCACGGCGATCCGGAGCGCATCGGCCAGTTACTAACCAACCTCGTCGGCAACGGCCTGAAGTACAACAAGAGCGACCCGCCGATTGTGACCATTGGCACCCGGCCGGAGAGCTACACTGCATCGAGCTCGGATTCGCGATTGGCCATGACGGCCGAGTTCGTGACGCTGTTCGTGCGCGACAACGGCGTCGGCATCGACCCGCAGTATCACGAACAGATCTTCCGCATCTTTCGCCGGCTGCACCGGCGCGACGAAGTGGAAGGGACCGGCGCCGGCCTGGCAATTTGCAAGAAGGTCGTCGAGGCCCACGGCGGCAGGCTCTGGGTCGAGTCGCAGCCGGGGAAAGGCGCGACCTTCTACTTCACGCTGCCGCGCTTGTTGGCAGCGCCGAAGCGGCCGCTCTCAACGCTCGGAGGCCCGAAAGAGAACGGCGCGGCGCTGCCCGAGAGGCCGTCGCGCTTGCAGGCGGGATAACAGACAACGAGCCGCGACCATCAGGGAGCGCTCCCTGACGGTCGCGGCTCGTAACACCCCCACACGAACCCCATGTCCCTCCCGCTCCTACTCCTGGTGGACGACGCTCCCGACGTGGGCGAGATCGTCTCCTACCTCGGCAAGCGCGCGGGCGTCGAGGTCGTCGCCTGTCTCGACGTGCCGACGGCCTGGGAGTTTCTGCAAACGCGCCGACCCGATCTGCTTCTCCTCGATGTGAACCTGCCCGGCATCGGTGGGCCGGAATTGTGCCGTAGGATTCGGTCCACGCCGAGTCTCGCCGATCTCGTCATTGCCCTGTTCAGCCACTGGGGGCTGCCGGCCGACGTGGCCGCCGGCTACGAGGCGGGCGCCGACTTCGTCGTCTCCAAGGAGCTGATTTCTCGCCCCGTCGAGTGGCGGCTGCGGCTGGAGGAGATTCTTGGCGCTAAGGATAGTCAGCTCTTGCCGCGCGGCGTATTATTGCTTGAGGGGGCGGTTGGCGTCCCAATCCGTGCCAACTGGCCGACTGCGTTGAACCAGGTCTTGGGCGCCGCACGCCGTTTAATCGGGTCGGAGGTTCTGCGCATCGTCGTCCGTCGCGCGTTCACACACGCACAGACGTCTACCCTTTCTGAGACCGATCTCGCCCCGTTGACGACTCCCGACGGATTCGTGAACACCGGTTCGCTCCTGAGTGCCGCGCTGGACGCGCAAGCGCTCACTGTCCTGATCGCCTCGTTGGCGGAGCAGATGACGCGCCTCCTCGGCGCCGAGGCCAGCCGACCTATCCGGGAGGGGCTGGCGGACGTTGTTCCCGGCTTGTCAGGATTGCCGGCGAACTGATGAAACCCGTTTACGCCATTCTTCTGGTTGAAGACAATCCCGCCGACATCAAGATCACGCAGCGGGCGCTGCGCGAAAGCGCCGTACCCGTGGAATTGTTGGTAATGCGCGACGGCCAGGAGGCAGTGGACTACCTGTTGCGCCAGGGCAAACACGCCGACGACGATTCCTGGCGCATCCCGGACTTGATCCTGCTCGATCTCAACCTGCCGCGCCTGACCGGACGCGAGGTGCTCGACCGCATCCGCGCCACGCCATCGCTGAAGGCCGTCCCCGTCGTGGTGCTGACCACCTCGCGCCGCCACGAGGACATTCAGGAGATGTACGCCGCCGGCGCCAACACCTACATCGAAAAGCCGCAGGACTTCAACCGCTTCGTCCAGGTGTTGCAGACCATCCAGCGCTATTGGCTGGACACGGCGCTGCTGCCGCCGTTGCCGTAAATGACAGGGTGACAGGGTGACAGGGTGACAGGGTGACCGAGAAGTCGTCCTGTCACCCTGTCACCCTGTCACCCTGTCCCCGGACCTCGTCGCTATGGCAACTCCTCCACTCGGACCCGAACAGATCCGAGCTTACTGGTACGATCTCACCAATTACGAGCAGCGCACGCCCACGCCCAACGACCTGAAGCTCGACCGCATGCGCCGGCTGCTGGACCGGCTCGGTGATCCGCACCGACGCTTGCGCATCGTTCACGTCGCCGGCACCAAGGGCAAGGGTTCCATCGCGGCCATGCTTTCGGCGATCCTGCGCCGCGCCGGCTACCGCACGGGACTGTTCACGTCACCCCACTTGTGCCGCGTCGAGGAACGCTTCCAGGTGGACGGCCGGCCGATCGGCGACGATGAATTGACGGTGCTCCTCAACGAGGTTCGCGACGCCGGCGAGGACGGGCTGACCTTCTTCGAAGTAGCCACGGCGGCCGGTTTTCTGCACTTCGTGCGCCGCCGCTGCGACGCGGTCGTGCTGGAAGTGGGCCTCGGCGGCCGCTTCGATTCGACCAACGTCTGCATCCCCGCGGTGGCGCTGATTGCGAGTATCAGTTACGACCACACCAAGCAACTGGGCGACCGGCTGGCGAGCATCGCCTTCGAGAAGGCGGGCATCGTCAAGCGCGGCAGGCCAACGATCAGCGGCGCGACGGCAGAAGAGGCGCGGACGGTGATCGAGCGCATCTGCGCCGAGCGCAAGGCGCCGCTGCGTCAGCTTGGCACCGATTTCCGCTACGAGACGGAGCCGGGCCAGGTGACAGCGAACGGCGTGCGCCGACCGCGCCTGCACGTGGTGTCGCGCCAGCCGTGGCCGGCGCTGGAAGTCAACCTGCTCGGCGAGCATCAGGCGGCGAACGCGGCCGTGACAGTGGCGACGGTCGAGGAGCTGCGCGCCCAGGGCTGGCATCTGCCGGACACGGCGGTCTCTGCCGGACTGGCGGAGGTAACCTGGCCGGCGCGGCTGGAGGTCGTGGGCCAGCGCCCGCTAGTGGTACTGGATTGCGCTCACAATGTCGCCTCAGCGCTGGCCGTGGTCGAAACGCTGCGCGACAGCTTCCCGCCGGGCCGACGTCTGCTCGTCTTCGCGGGCAGCTCCGACAAGGATCTGGCCGGCATGTTCCGCGTCCTGGCTCCGCACTTCGCCCACGCCTGGCTGACGCGCTACACGAACAACCCGCGTTCAGTGGCGCCGGAGCAACTGACGGCGCTCTGGCAGGCTGCGGGCGACACGCCGTTTACCGCCTGCACACACCCCGTCGAGGCGTGGCAGCAGGCGCGGGCGGCGGCGGGGCCGGACGACTTGATTTGCGTGACCGGCTCGCTGTTCCTGGCGGGCGAGCTGCGCCCGACACTCCTGTCTACCAAGGAGCCGCGCACGAAGTAAGCGGTTTTCAAGGAGCCGCGCACGAACTAAGCGGTTTTCAGACTCAGGCTCTAATTCCGGCAACTCGCGCGCAAGAATCGTCGCCATTTGCGTTTTTTCACTGGCGGAGTCTAAACACCTCAGGTAGATTTGCGGTAGTGTCTCCGCTTGCGGCTTCGCTGAAAACCTCAGCGAAGCCGCAAGCGGTAAGTGAGCGCGGAGGATAGACGACATGATGCGCGTGATCCGTCTGGCGGTGCTGGCGGGCAGCCTGTTTCTCGCGCGGCCCGTCGCCGCGGGGGAAGGCGACCTCATCAAGGAAGCCCAGGACCGGTTGCGGATTGAGGCGCAGCGGCTCGAACTGCTGGTCAGCGACGCGCTCGACCGTTCGGAGAAGATCGGCAAGGCCAATCCTCAGCGCGCCCTTGAAATCCTTCGTGAAGCCAAGGCGCAGCTCGAAACCGACAAGGAAGCGCTGAAGTCGGAACGCCGTGAGCTGCTTGCCCGGAAAATCGCTGGTGCGATTCGAGCCTATAGCGAACGCGCCGACAACCCAATCGTCACGCCCGGACCGACTACCCGTCCCTCCCCTCCTCGCGCAGACCCCAAAGCCGACGAAGCACGCCGCCAGAAGGAAGAATCCGAACGCCGGTTCAATGACTTCAAGGGTGCCGTCGCCTCGGGGAAAGAGATCAAGCGCCAGTCGGTCGATGCGTTTTACGAGTCCTACAAGTCGATCCTCAAGGCGTCGATCCCGGAATACCGCGACATCTCCTACCCGGCCGACTGGGCCGAGAAGTCGAAGCGCCGCTCGCAGATGATCAAGCTGACCGACGAAGAGAAGAAGATCATCAAGGCGCTGAACACGCTGATGCCGATCGAGCTGGAAGGCAAGACCTTCAAGGACGTTCTCGACTACATCCGCGAAAAGAGCGGCGTGTCGATCGTCGTGGACCAGCGAGCGCTGGACGATTTGAATATCACCTACGCCTCGATGATAAACGTCAATCTCGGCAAGGTCACCATGCGGACGGTGCTCAAGCGCGTCCTGGGCGATCTGAGCCTGACCTACGTCATGAAGGACCAGGCCATCCAGGTCACGACGCCGGCGCGGGCCAAGGAACTGCTGACGGTTC
This sequence comes from Gemmatales bacterium, assembly GCA_038331535.1. Taxonomy (GTDB): domain Bacteria; phylum Planctomycetota; class Planctomycetia; order Gemmatales; family Gemmataceae; genus JBBQPD01. The sequence continues at coordinate 15,267 of JBBQPD010000042.1, forward strand.
GCATGTACTCCGTCGCCGACCTGATGCCGGCGGCCGACATGCGGATGCCGTTCGACCTCTCGCGGATGCAGGCGTATCAGACACTGCAAATGCTGGTCGTGCTCATCACTCAGACCGTCGAGCCGGACAGCTGGGAAGTGAATGGCAAGGGCGGCCTCGGCACGATCCAGTTTGACCCGGTGCGCTTCTCGCTGATCGTCAAGCAGACCGCCGAGATGCACTATCTGATGGGTCTCGCCGCGGGACGGAGATAACGACTCGAAGTGGCGGGGGGGGGGGTGGGGGGGAAGCCCGCA
>JBBQPD010000043.1:0-15558 GCA_038331535.1 Gemmatales bacterium
AACGAGCCACAGCCCGATTCAATGCTGTTCATCGATCCTGCGCGCGGCGGCCAGGTGCGAATCGGCGCCGACGACTACGTGGAACGCGGTCCGGAGTTGGCCGCCGAGATATCCGCCAGCACTGCAGGCCTCGACCTCGGCGGCAAACTGCTCGCCTACCAGCGCAACAAAGTGCGCGAGTACATCGTCTGGCGCGTGCCGGAGCGGCTCTTCGATTGGTTTGTGTTGCGAGATGGCCGTTATGAGCCGTTGGCACCGGACGATGTTGGCGTGTATCGCAGCGAAGTCTTTCCCGGCCTGTGGCTGGACGTGCCAGCGCTGTTGCGCGGCGACCTGGCGACGGTGATTGCCTGCGTGCAGCGCGGGACAGCGACGGCAGAACACGCGGCGTTCGTCGAGCACTTGCGGGCGAACGGATCGTAATACTGCATAAACAAATGATCGGTATCGAGAAGGATCATCCGCGTCCCTCCCGCTCGGCATCTTCTCGATCGGCCTCTTCAATAGCCGCCTGCCGATCCGCTTCGCTCGCTTCGCGCATGGCCTCTTCCCAGGCCGCTCGGAACTCCAAAGCCTCGGGCGACGTATCCCACTTGAATTCAATCGCCTTCCGCCAGTCCTTGAACACCAGCGGTTCTTGCCGGCTTTTAGGCTGATCCGGTGCGATCTGCTCGACGCCGGTTCCGTTCTGAAGCAACCGATTGACGGTCTGCTCCAGCTTCTCCAGGCGTTCCATGACGGCTTCCAACGTGATCTGTGACATGATTCAACCCTCCATTTATGCGATTGTGCCACCATTATACCGGCCCGCGCCCTTGCTACAATTGCAGCGGAGGCCGGTCCCGATGACGCCGATCTATCTCGATAATAACGCGACCACGCCGCTGCTGCCGGCCGTCTGGGAGGCGATGCGGCCGTTCGCCCTCGACGCGGTCGGCAACCCCGCCAGCGCCCACGCCGCCGGTCGCCAGGCGCGCCGCGCCCTCGAAGACGCCCGCGAACAGGTCGCCGCTCTCCTCGACGCCTACCCCGACGAGGTCGTCTTCACCAGCGGCGCCACCGAGAGTAATAACCTCGCTCTCCTCGCCCTCGCGGGTGATCCGCCGGCGCACCTGCTCGCCAGCCCCGTCGAACATCCGTCGGTCGCCGAGCCATTGCGCCACCTCGCCGGACAAGGCTTCACCGTCGAGTGGCTGCCGGTCGATGCTACGGGCATCGTGAGTATCACGGACGTGGCTGCGCGCTTGGTTGCCGTGCAACTCGCCAATCACGAAACCGGGACGATCCAACCGAGTGCGGAGTGCGGAGTGCGGAGTGCGGAGTGCGGAGCGGCGTTCCATTGTGATGCGACGCAGGCCGTAGGAAAGATGCCGGTGCGCTTTCACGAATTGGGCGCGACAACACTCGCGCTCAGCGCTCACAAGTTCCACGGGCCGAAAGGCGTCGGGGCCTTACTGGTGCGGCGCGGGACGAAGTTGCGGCCGCTCCTCTTCGGCGGCCACCAGCAGCAGGGACGGCGGCCGGGCACGGAGTCGGTCGCCCTTGCCGTCGGCCTCGCCGCCGCACTCGACTTCGCCCTGCGCGACATGGACGCGCGCCGCGAAATCGTCGTCGCGCTGCGCCGGCGCTTCCTCGATTATCTGCGGACGCACGCCGCGCCGGTCGTCCTGAACGGGTCCGAAGAAGCGGGACTGCCGCACACGCTCAACCTGTCGTTTCCCGGTTTGAAGGCCGATTTGCTGTTGATAAGCCTCGACCTCGCCGGCGTCGCCTGCTCGACGGGGTCGGCCTGTTCCAGCGGCTCGCTGCTGCCGTCGCCGGTGTTGCAAGCAATGGGCGTGGCCGACGACGTGCTGCGCTCGGCGCTGCGTTTCAGTCTTAGCTTTTTGCTGACCGAGGAGGAGGTAGAGGAGGCGAGCCGGCGCGTGGCGGAAGTGGTGAAGCGACTGCGGCAGGCTCAATCGACGAATCACGTCTCCAGTCCGAATCGACCAGCGTCGCCGAAATTGCCATAGGTGAAGCGATTGAGGAAGCTGAAACAGGCGATGCCGTCAAAGCCGCGCGGAACCGACGGAACGGCCACGACTCGAAGCGTCTGTACGAATCCAAGCGCTGGAACCTGGACGGGAAGAGAATACGTCCGGAATGAGCCGGAATAAGCACCCCCAAGAACCTTTGGCTGTAGCAAAAATCCACCACAACGAAGGCAATCAGCCTCTTGCAAAATCAGATGGAAATCAGCCATTTGTGACCCCGCTCCCGTATCGGCAAGCAAGGTTCGCGTCAGCGGCTGACTGCCTTGAATTAGAGTAAGCACAACTTGTATCGAGGGACGACCACGCAGGAGAGGCCATTGGATCCGCGGCATTAGAGCGGACTCCAAAGGTACTCGACTTCGGTGTGGTCTCGGCTCGCCTCGACGCCGTAGCATTTGCTGGGATCCGGCTCGATCTTCCGAAGACGCTTGGACATTTCGTCCAGCGTGTCCGCGACCACTACGACTTGCCCGTTGGCGATGCCGACCCACTTATTGGCGTAGGGCGATTGCGGATTGCTCAGCGCCTCCTGGTTGATCTGATTGGCCAACTCTTCATTGATTTCCTGCACCGTGCGAATGGAAGACATGCTTGATCTCCTACAACATCTTCAAGATATTTATGAAGCGTACACGCTTTCTGAGCGGACGCCAGCGACTCGTTTCATGACACTGTACAAACACTTCAGGCAGCCCCCCCGTTTCTTCGCATCTATCTCCTTGTCCTGACTTAACTTCCGTCACGTCATTTGTCCTTGTTTCGAGGGCCGTTTTTCGCTAGAATAAGACCTGCTCCGGCGCTCTCTACCGGGCGGAAAATGTGAGGCTATGCAGACGTTCGCGAGCTGGGTGCTGTTGCCGGAAAACCGCTCGGCGCGGATCGCGATCGAGCGAGTCGCGCAAGCCGTCTGCCGCCGCAAACCGCGCTTCACGCACAACCCACTTTTCCTTCATGGCCCCGCCGGCACCGGTAAGACGCATCTGGTCAACGCCCTCCTCGCCCACGTCACGCAAACCGTCCCCGATCTCGTCGTGACGACGCTCGCCGCGCGTGAATTCGTGCCGCCGGGCGTTGCCCCTACCGGTGCGGCCGAAGGCATTCGCGCGGCCGATCTCGTCATCGTCGAGGATTTGCAACACCTGGCCGCCGCCGCGACCGAAACGTTCGTGCAGCTCGTGGACCAGTGCCGGTCGCGCGAACAGCAACTGGTCGTCACCGCCAGTGTCGGCCCGGCGCAGCTCGGCCAGTTATCCGGACGACTTTCGACCCGGCTCAGCGCCGGCCTCGTCGTCCGCCTGTTGCCGCTGTCGCCGCCGAGCCGACTGGCCTTCCTGCGCGATCGGCTCGAACGCCAGGGACAGACCGTCGCGCTCGGCGTCCTCGAATGGCTGGCCAATCACCTGCCTGGCAGCACCCGCCAGCTCGAAGCGGCCCTCGGCAAACTGGAAACACTGGGCCGATTATCCGGCGCCGCGCTGACCCCGGACGCTCTCGCGGAACACTTTCAGGCCGACCTCGACGCGCGCCGCCTGACGGTCGAAACCATCGCCCAGCGCGTCGGTCGCTACTTCCGCGTCGAACCGAAACAGATGCGCGCGCGCGGCCGTGCCCATGACGCCCTGGTGCCGCGCCAGGTCGGCATGTACCTCGCCCGCCGGTTGACGCCGTTGTCGCTGCAAGAGATTGGCTCGTTCTTCGGCGGCCGCGATCATTCGACCGTGTTGCACGCCTGCCGCAAGGTCGAAGAAGCGCTGACGCACGACGCCGCTTTGTCCGGCGCCGTTCACCAGTTGCAGGCGGATTTAACGTGAGAGGGCCGCGCGAAACGGCAAGCCGGTATTGTGGAAAACCTGTTGACAGGACGTCAACAACCAGTCGTTTCCTGTCAGGGGATTGACGAGGACGACCGGTTATCGATGAACGTCCCGGATTGCGCGACGTTTCTCGACGACGAACTGACAACGGGTCAACAGGTTATCCACAACGAATGCCGCAACGGATCGTTCGACCCGAAGAGAGTTTACGTTGTTTCTGGAGACGTAATTGACGAAAACCGGCGCCGTCTAACTACTGCTGCTGGAGAGATTAATCACCTGTATCTATTTAGGAAGACGAGTAGGGCGTAAGCCTCTTGAAGGACCAAGCACCCAACGAGGAAAACATGAAAGCTCGCTGTCCGAGAGAAGGGTTACTCGCGGCCTGTCAACTGGCCAGCGTCGCGGTGCCAAGCCGTGATATCAAACCGATCCTGCGCAACCTCAAGGCCGTCGCCACGGAGGATCGCTGTACCCTGTTAGCAACCGACATGGAGATTGGTATTCGTCTCGACGTGCTCGGTCTGACCGTCGAAGAACCAGGCGAGGCCATCCTGCCGGCCTCCCGGCTTATCAACATCCTCCGCGAAGCCCGCGATGAGGAGCTGACCCTGTCCGCGGACCCCAGCGCTTGCACCGTGGAGGGAACGTCGATCTTTTACGAGATGCCGAGCGAGGATCCGGCTCAGTTTCCCGAATGGCCGACGTTCGAGGACACGAAGCACCACGAAATCGCGGCCGGCGCCCTGCGCGAGATGATCCGCCGCACCGTGTTCGCCGCCTCGACGGAGAGCGGCCGTTACTCGATGACCGGCGTTCTCTGGGAGCTGGAGAGCGAGACGGTCAAGATGATCGCCACCGACGGCAAGAAGCTGGCTCTGAGCCAGGGCGTGGCCACGGCGCACGGCGGCCACACGACGAAGGGGATGGCTCCCATCGTGCCGACCAAGGCGATGAACCTGCTGGAGCGCAATCTTCAGGACGATGCCAGCGAATTGGTGAAGGTCTGCTTCCGCGCCAACGACGCCCTGTTCCGCACCGGCCGGGCGACGCTGTACACGCGCCTCGTCGAGGGGCGTTTCCCCGATTACAAGCTGGTGCTGCCGAAGCGCCACGCGGCCAAGGCGACCCTGGAAGTCACTCCGTTTCAGGCGGCGGTACGACAGGCGGCCGTCATGACTGACGACGAAGTGAAGAAGGTCGCTTTCACGTTCGACAAGGACAAACTGACGCTCAAGGCCGAGGGGCCGATGTCGGGCAAGTCGAAGGTCGAGCTGGCGATCAAGTACGACGGCAAGCCGGTGACGATCAACTTCAACCCGCAGTACGTCACCGACATGCTGCGCGTGTTGTCGCCCGACGCGGAGCTGGTCCTGGAGCTGACCGACGGCAACAGCCCGGCACTGTTCAAGAGCGGGAACGATTACCAGTATTTGGTGATGCCGTTGTCGTAAATCAAACGCAGAAGTCAGAATGCAGAAGTCAGAATGCATTCATTCTGACTTCTGCATTCAGACTTCTGCATTGGAGGTTTCCATGCCCCCAGCGCCGCGCAAGAAACCGGGTGGCGAGCGCGGCCCCGAGGCGCTCGGCGAGATCCTGAGCCGTCTGTTCACGGCCCGCGGCTGGGGCCGGCGCCAGGGGCAGCTGCATCTCGAACGAGTGTGGAACGAAGCCGCCGGGCCGGACATCGCCGCCCAGACGCGCGTCAACGGCCTGCGCCGCGGCGTGCTGGAAATCCTCGTCGGCAACTCCGTGCTGATGCAGGAACTCGCCCATTATCACAAGCGCCGCCTGCTGGAGGATCTGCGGCGGCGCCTGGCCGACACTCCCTTGACCGACCTGCGCTTCCGCGCCGGGGTGTTGGAGTAAGACGGTTACGAGCCGCGACCGCCAGGGAGCGCTCCCACGCTCCCTGACGGTCGCGGCTCGTCTGAGGATACTTGCCATGAGTAAAGAAACGCTTGCTATTGCCGAACCGGTCGAGGTCACTTACGACGAAAACAGCGTTGACGTCTTTCGCGACAGCGAACACATTCGCCATCGGCCGGGCATGTACATCGGCGACACCGGACCGAAGGGATTGCATCACCTCGTTTACGAGCTGATCGCCAACAGCGTCGATGAGGCGCTTGCCGGCTTCTGCAAGACGATCCATACGCGCATCTACGCGGACGGCAGCTTGAGCGTCGCCGACGATGGCCGCGGCATTCCCGTCGAGGAGCACGTCAAGGAAAAGAAATCGACGCTCGAAGTGGTCATGACCTCGGTCGGCGCCGGCGCCAAGTTCGGCAAGGGCACGTACAAGGTCTCGGCCGGCCTGCACGGCATGGGCGCCAAGGCCGTCACTTCGCTGAGCGAATGGACGGAAGCCCAGATTCAGCGCAACGGCCGCACCTACGTCCAGGAATACGAGCGCGGCAAGGCGACCACGGCCGTCAAGGACATCGGCGCGTCCAAGCACAGCGGCACGCGCGTCAAGTTCAAGCCCGACCCGGAAATCTTCCACAACATCACCTTCGATTACGACACGCTCGAAAGCCGGTTGCGCGAGCTGGCTTTCCTTAACAAGGGGCTGACGGTCGGACTGCACGACGAGCGCAGCGGCAAGGAAGAGACGTTCAAGTACGACGGCGGCCTGGCCGAGTTCGTGCAGTACCTCAACCGCGACGAACAGGTGCTGCATCCGCCCATTTACATGGAAAAAGTCGCCGACGGCGTTCAGGTCGAGGTCGCCATGCAGTACACGCGCAACGAAGAAGAGCGCGTCCGCTGCTACACCAACAACGCCTACAACTCCATCGGCGGCACCCACCTCGTCGGCTTCCGCACCGCCCTGACGCGGACGCTGAACGCCTACGGCAACAAGGAAGAGCTGTTCAAGAACGTCACGCCCATCGGCGACGACTTCCGCGAAGGGCTGACGATCCTGATCTCCGTGCAGGTGCCGGAGCCGCAGTTCGATTCGCAGGAGAAGAAACGGCTCAACAACCTCGAAGTCGAGGGCATCGTCTCCGGCGTGGTGAGCGAGCATCTGGCGAAGTTCATGGAGGAGAACCCGAAGGTCGCCCTGCAGATCATGAAGAAGGTGGCGCTGGCGGCGGAGGCGCGCGAGGCGGCCCAAAAGGCGAAGGCGGACCTGAAGAAGCGCAAGTCGATCCTCGGCGGCGGCGGCTTGCCGGGCAAGCTCTTTGACTGCACCAACCGCGAGCGTGAAGGTTCGGAGCTGTTCCTCGTCGAGGGCGATTCCGCCGGCGGCTCGGCGGAAGGCGGCCGCGATCGCCGCTTTCAGGCCATCCTGCCGCTGCGCGGCAAACCGCTCAACGTCGAGAAGGCTCGCATGGAGAACCTCCTTAACAATGTCGAAATCACCAGCCTGATCTCGGCCATTGGCATCGACATCGGCCCGCCCGACCCGACGAAATCGGACGGCGCGGACGGCGTAGCGCTCGACCCGCAACAGATCGACGACGAGCACCTGAAGCGGCTGCGCTACTCGAAGATCATCGTGATGAGCGATGCCGACGTGGACGGTCAGCACATCCGCACGCTGCCGCTGACCTTCTTCTATCGCCAGATGCCGTTGCTGGTGTCGCGCGGCCACATCTACATCGCCCGGCCGCCGCTCTACAAGGTGACACAGAAGAAGAACGTCCGCTTCGTGGCGACCGCCGAGCAGATGACGCGCGAGCTGATGGAGCGCGGCTTGAAGGACACGAGCCTGGAGGTGTTCGCGCCGCCGGCGGACGTGACTGGCCCGCGCCCCGTCGTCGCCGCGGCCCAGACGCTGACCGACGGCCGTCTCGCCGAGCTGCTGAAGCTCGCCGCCCGGCTGGAGGATTCGCTCATCATCCTCGAACGCAGCAGTTTGAACCTCAACGCCTATTTGCCGCGCGCCGACGAGACGGGGCTGCCGGTGTTTCGCGCTATCCTGGCCGGGCAGGAGCAGTGGTTCCAGAGCCGCGAGAAGATGCAGGAATGGCGTCAGGAAGAGGAAAAGCGGTTGGGGCGCGATCTCATCGTCGCGGACGAAACGCCTCTGGGTGCCGGCGCGGCCAACGGCCACGCTGCCGAGAGTTACCGCGAGCAGGAGTTCCACGAGGTCCGCAAGATCAACAAGGCGCTGGTTGATCTGCGCGGCTTCGGCCTGCAAGTGTCGGACTTGATGCCGCCGAAGCGCCTCGCCGGCCGCGAGCCGGACAAGCGCCTGGTTCTGGTGAACGGCGATTCGCACAAGCCGCTGGCCAACCTGCGCGAACTGGTCGCCGAGGTGCGCAAGCTCGGCGAGCGCGGCCTGTCGATCACGCGCTTCAAAGGTCTGGGCGAGATGGACTCCGAGGAGTTGTGGGAGACGACGCTCGACCCGGCCAAGCGCACGCTGATGCGGGTGCAGCTCGACGACGCCCTGAAGGCCGACGAGATGTTCCGCACGCTGATGGGCGAGAAGGTGGAGCCGCGCAAGAACTTCATCATCAAGTACGCGCTGGACGTGAAAGACCTCGACTATCACGGGGCGTGAGAGACACGATTGCTTAGCGTTTCGCGCGGCTGCGTGCGAAACGCAAGCCTATCATTAGCGCACTTCCAGCAACGAAGGATACCGCCGCGCGGGCATTCCTTCTACGAGACGGCAACCAGGAAGGCGGTGTGAACTCGATGCGCTACTTCACTCCGGAACTCTTCGTGCGACTTCAAGATTTATCGGATCGGGCCGCTCCGAAGGAGTGGGATCGAGCCGCCGAGAGTTACTTGGCGGCTTTGACTGAGACGATGTCACGCTTGCCGCCCGCGGTACAAAAACTAGCCGGCCACACCATTCTCCACGATGCGGAAGTCTTATGTGTCTCGCAAGCGAAGGACAATTTATCCATCACCCTTCAGCCGGAACTGGCAGACGGTCACCTGATCGTCTTGTCGTACACCCTCGTCGAGGCTCCCAAGATTAATCTTGCGGCCTTTTCCGACAAATATCGGACCGAGTATGTCGCCTGGTTATATGACGAGATCGGCCTGGAAAAGCCTGGGACGCACCAGCCTTCTGGGCGGAGGCGAACCACCCAGGGGAACGGCGAAGTTTCGGTGTATCGCCACGATATCTTGCTGAGCAACGGGTGTGAATTATCCCTCCGATTCCGGCAGCTGAAGGTCACGCGCCCCCAGCAAGTGCTCCCTGCTACCCGATCGAGCATCAAGGATTCGAGCGGCGAGTTGTCTCAGTCCGCGTAAGACGATATTGGTGAAGTGCCGGGACACTACCACGGGGCGTGAGGAAGGGGCGAAACATGGCGTTCACCCTCGAGATCGAGCAAGAAGACGACGGCCGTTGGCTTGCCGAGGTTCTCGAGCTGCCGGGCGTGCTCGCCTACGGCCAATCGCGCCAGGAAGCGACGGAACGGGTCGAGGTTCTGACCCTGCGCGTTCTGGCCGAGCGGTTGGAACACGGAGAGAGTGTTCCCAACATGGACAGTGTTTTCGCGGTGAGTCCGTGAGCCAGTGGCCGGCCGCCAAGGCGCGGCGCGTCCTGGCCGCGCTGCTGCGCATCGGCTGGCGCGTCAGGCGTCAGACGGGTTCTCATCGCACACTGGAACGTGCCGGCTGGCCCGATTACGTCTTTGCCTTTCACGAAGATGAGGAGATCGGCCCGCGCATGCTTGCCCGTATCGGCAAACGGACGGGGCTGGCGCCGGGGGATCTTTGAGGCGCACGATCGGTATTATGCTTGCGTTTCGCGCGCCGCCTCACAGCCGAAGTATCTCCGCCACACATCCAGTATGTCCGCCACGCGTGGCGGACATACTTGTCAACGTAAGTCCATGCCGCTTATGGTTCTGTGGCGATCGTCGAGTATGTCCGCCACGGTCCCACACCGTCTGGCTCCCTGGTGAGACGGGTCAGGATTTCTGATTTTTCTCGAAATTCGACTCCCCACAACGTGGCGGACTGCGGTAGTTTCTTCGTTGCCATACTGGCGGCAGCAGTGTCGCTCCAGTCGGTCGTCTGGCGAGCCGAGCCGAATCGGAACAACGAAACGCTGTGTGCCATGTTTTCGTGGATTTCGGAACGCTCGTCCGGTCCGTGAAGGCTGCGCCGGCCGCGAAAGCATGGCATTCGGTGCCTTGCGTCTCGGCCCGCCGTCAAAGTACAATGAACCTTCGATATTCGACTGAGTTGAGGAGCGCCGACTAGACCCCGAACGGATGGTCTGCATGTCGCCCGCGGAAGCAGCCGAGCCAGCTTTTTGTCCGTGTGAAATGACATGCCAAAGGCTCCCCTTTACACTTCGTGGCTGATTCATTGTCGAGACGCAAAGGCGGCCGCGCTGTTGGGTCGCCGGCTGACGGAACAGGTCGATCCGCACCGGGTCATCGAGGACGTCGTGCGAACGTCACCCGGCGGAGTGGACCAGCGCCAGGTCGTCCGGCATCGCCTGGGCGATTATTTCGCGGCGATCCGCCTGCTGCCAGTTGATGGAGACGCCGCCGCCTGGCGTCTGGTATTCGCACGCCGTCCCGACGCGGGGCGTTTCTGGAAAGACCTGATGGTGAACATCGTGCAGCAAGTGGAGAAGGAAGAGGAAACGACCGCGGTGGGACTGGCCTACAAGGGAGACGAACCGCCGGCGGAAGCGGCACGAGCGGAAGGGGGGTCGAGAGCTGGATCGGCGGTGATTGCCGAGGGGAAGTGAACGGACACGAGTTTCCCACATACAGGCTGGTGACGACGGACCACGCATGCTTTCGTGGCCGGATGATCAAGAAGGTTTCGCCAGACGCAGCGGGGCGGCGAAAGTATGGCGCCCGGCGATTCTATAGCGACACGTCTAACGGTATTCGTAGTAGTAGAAGTAGACCGGTTCCCGCGATGCCCGCATGACAATCTGTACTGCCAGAATCAGCCCGATAAAGGATAGAGCGATTCCTACATAAGCACGCGCCTTGCGCTGTTTTTCAAGCTGAACGCCGAGAAGACCCAGTACAATGCCAGCAGCACCGAATGGGATGCCGCAGACAATGAGCGACAAAAAACCTAGAGAAAGCGACAGATTGCAGCAGATTAGCCCGGCGCTTTTCGGCTCTTCGCGAGGTTTCGTAAGGTCCGGCAGTGGTCGCGACGTTTCGGCCGGAAGATTGTCCCACGGAGGCGATGGAGGGAGAGGCGGGATTTCTGGCGGCAATGCGACGGACGGCACCGCTGTATCGAATCGAAAAGGCGAAAGAAGCGGCGAAGATGGTTGTTCAGGGGGAAGAAACCAGCCCGTATCAGCGCCGCCCTGACTACCCGGAAGTAACTCTCCCAAAACGGTTTTGTTGAGAGCGGCTTGCGGCACAGGAACGAGAACTTTCTGACCGCATGGGCACCGCGCCCTCTTGCCTGCGCGCGCGGGTTCAGCCGCAAGGGTTGATTTGCAGGTAGGGCATCGGAAGCGGATAGGATCGGGCGAGTTGTCGGACATGACAACCCTCCTCAGGCGATTGACAACGACCCAAACATACCACGTCTCGGCTCATCACGCAACGGAATAGGCGATCAGAAAAGGTGGCAGGAACCGTTGTTTTCCCAGGATCACCCCTCGGGAAATTCTCGTAGCCGCCAGTCCAGCACAATGGCGACGCATTCGATCAAGTCGCGCGGTGGTTCGCCCGGTGCCATACCCACGCACGGCGTGGGCATGGGTGAGGAATGAACCCTTCGGAATCGATCTGCGGCCCCTACCTTTCTGTTGACAAGTCCTCATCCGAGGAGAGAATGGCGTTATGAACAGTACATCGAGCATCGAGAAAGATTCAGAAATCGAGACCGATCTTCAGGCCGTTCTCGATCGCGCCATGACCGGGCGACCGCTCGCCCCGGAGGTGGAACGGCGGGTTCAAGAGCGTGCCGAGAAGATCCGCCAGGAAGTCCTCGCGAAGCACGGTGTTCTGAATGTGGCCGTCGATCTCATCCGGGAAGGGCGCGACGAAGCATGAGATATGTGCTCGACGCCTCCGTCGCACTGAAATGGGTCTTGGCGGAACCGGACTCGGCGAAGGCATTGCAACTGCAAGCAGACTTCAAGTCCGGGGTTCACGAATTGCTTGCTCCCGACGTATTCCCGATCGAGGTGGCCCATGCCCTGGCACGAGCGGAAAGACGGAACATCATCGCTGTCGGCCAGGCGTCGCCTCTGCTCGCCTTCGTGATGATGGCTCCGTACCGCTTCTCCTCTTCTTATCCCCTGTTGCGTCGGGCGCTCACCATTGCCTCCCAGGCTCGTATCGGCGTGTATGACTGTCTTTACGTGGCACTTGCCGAACAGGAGGGTTGCGAATTCGTGACTGCCGACGCACGCCTTACCGCTAACCTTCAAACACAGTTTCCCTTCATCGTGCCGTTGGCGACAATCCCCTGAACCGATTGACCAGCCGCGACCGTCAAGCAACGTTCCCTGAACTCCCTGATGGTCGCGGCTCGTGTCACTTCGCCTCGACAAACCAGATGTTGCGATACGCCACCGGGTTGCTGTGGTTCTGCACATGGATCGTGGCCGGCTTCAGCGGTCCCTTCTTCAGCACGAAGTTTTCGTGGACCAGCACGTCGTTGTGCCAGACGGAGCCAAAACAAGGGCGCGGACAAAAAAAGCGTGATAGGACCACGACCAGGCCGCCCCCGATCATTTACTCCTTTTCTTGTCGGTCCTTTTCTTCCGCGGACGAATGCCTTTCCGCTGCGCCCGGCCGTCCTTTGCGCACGCGCGGCTCAAGGAGTGGGTCGTCCGGCGCCAGGGCCGGTCCGGAAAACACCTGGAAGTCGCCGTTGAATTCGGTTTCCGGTTGGTGCAGAGGATTGCTCGCTTTTTGGTTCATGGACGTCTTCCTCACAACCGTGGTGTCCGCAACCTACTCTTTCAGCCGCGCATCGCTGACCCTCATCGTGACAGATTCCATCAACTCGCCGTCCCCGAACCGACGAAATAGCTCATCCGCCACAAGCGCTCCGCTTCCTCGTTTTCACCTTCCTACACGACGGCCCGTAGCTGCGCGACTAATTTCGAGACACAGAGTTGGTTCAAACTCACCCCTTCCGCCCTGGCTTCTGCCAGTAGTGCCGCATGCACCGAGCGGGGCAGACGCACGCTGATCGCGCCGTTGGCCGTGGCCGTCAGGTCGATGATCTCCTGAACCGGCGGCGCGGGCAGGCGGTCGAGGAGCGCCAGGATGCGTTTGTATTCGGCCGTTTTGCTGAAGGCCGTGCGCTCGGCTTCGTCCGTGAAGGCGCGCGTGGCTTCGCCGTCCGGGGCGAACAGGGCGTTGCTTACTTCCATCCAGTCGGCCGCCTGGCTGGCGCGTTGCTCGGCAAACTCCAACACACGGCGGGCCTTGGCGATGATCGCTTTGCTCACGTCGGCTTTCTTCTTCACGGGCATGGTGCCTCCTCGAGCGACGGACGCCCCGTTGGCGCTTATTCGATGCGCAGAATTTGCACGCCGTCCTAGCCGGCCACTTCGAAGTACATGGCTCGTTGGCCCAACCGGCGACCCAGCCGTCTTACCGCCCGGACCGCTTCCGGAAGCCGCTCGCGGTCGCATTCGATGGCAACCTTGATGCAGACGTCGGTGAACACGGTATCGTCGTCATCGACCCAGCGTCCGGTCACAAGCCCTTCGTTGGTCATCCCGCGAAACGGCCGCCACAACGAGTGAATCAAGCGCTCCAACGCCGCCGGCTTGACCGCCGTGCCGTCGTTCCGCGTCGTGGGAATCAGCGTCGTAAACTTCATGGCGTCCAGCCTTCCTGGCCGTGGTATCTTCTCCGGCGATGCTAGCATATATGCTTACGGAGTGCAAGAATTGCTCTATCGCGTTGACATCGAAGGGTGGGAATAGGAGGCAGTCAAGATTCCCGACCAAACGCGGCAGCATGTACCCTCAACTCGCCGTCCCCGCGCCGATGAAATAAATCACCCGCCACAAGCGCTCCGCTTCGCCGCGTTCCAGAACCTCGATTGGCGGAGTGGCACACCCTTCTCTTCGTTCAAGGCGTGCCACTCTGCTGATTTGGGACAAGTCGCGCAAGCAATTCGGCCGGAGTGAGTACGGTTACAGGCGCGCCGGAAAAGCCGTTCGGATCACGTGTCACGATGGCGTCAAGTTTGGCCTCGAGCGCACAGGCGATTTGCAAGTTGTCTTCAAAATCGTTACCGGGAAGCGCGTGAGCCAGTTCCAGAGTCGAGCGCAGAACCGGGACAATATCTAGGGATTTCAGGCAGATAGTCAGACTGTCGTGCGCCCGCTGCAAGTCGGCCTGCCGCCTCACGAGGTAGAAGATCGTGGGCAAGGAAAAAGCAGCGAACGCCGCCGTAATCTGCCCCTGCTGGTTGGCGTCCCAGACCTGTGCCGCCTCCGGATACCACGGTTGCCGGACGAGCAATACGTCCAGAACCACGTTCGTGTCGAAAAGCACCTTCATGTGCCGTACTTCTCCAGCCGGTGGTCGTCAATCCATTGCTTGACGGTCTCGTCATCGGATCCCGGTTTGTCTATTTTGAGTAGAGCTTTGACTTCTTCAGCGGAGTAGCCGCGCCGCCGCTCGATCGGAATGGCTGAGGCGCCGGGGTCTTCCGTTGTTTCAAGGATCCGTCGCGCCAGGGCTATTCGCATCGGGACCGACCAGGTCTGGACTTGTTGTACGACGGAGTTGATTTCTCTCGATTCGGCGCTGGACATTTCAAATCCCCTATTTTCGCCCTGTCGTGGCGCGGTCTCCCAATCGTACTCTATGCGGTGGGCCACAATATTTTCATGGCTTCTTACTCCCCCGCTCCTTCCAGCACGCGCCGCCAGCGCCGCGGCACTTTTTCCCACGCCTGTCGATACGTCGCCTCCAACGGCACCTGGATGTGGGCGCCCTGGCGCAAGAACAGCGGCATCTCGGGAAGCACGTCACCGACCGCAATCGGTTCGATGTACGCTGTTTTCGTCGTGCCGGACTCGTAGGCCACCAGTGTCAGCGGCTTGTCAATCGGGGCGCGATAGGCGTCGTCCTCGATTTCCTCCCAGATCGCTCCGTGAATACCCTGCGGGTCGCGGCGGGTCGGTGGTTGCAGGTCGAGGATCAGCAGGTGATAGCCGCGGTACAGGGCGGCCGCGACTTTCTGGACGAATGAACGCAGACCGTGCCGGCTCCCCTTGTTGCCCGGCGAGACGATCTCGACCAATGCGACGACCTGATCCCCACTGCTGTGGCGGATGACGATCGACCTTTGCTTGAGCGCGTACTGATCCATTTCGGTCCGGGCGGTGAAGCGCACTTTCGGCGGCACCAGGGTGGTGGTCGTGTCCTCTTTCGGAGAATCCGCCGACGGGTCCGCGTCGGGACCGGTGAACTTCAGCGCCAGCACGTCCGGACCGAATTCGCCAACGACTTGCTCGGCCAGGGCGTAGTAGTCGGGCGGCAGCGACCCGGCGTTGAGCGCCGCCATGATCTCGTCCGTCCACGACAGGTGGAACGAATGAAAGATGCCGGCACCGATGCGCGTCCAGTCATGAGCGGGCATGGTACGTTTTCCTCCGGCGCGGGGACGATTTGTTCCTTTCCACGTTATACCCGATCGTGCTGGCGTTTAGCGCGACAACGCCCGAAACGCCAGCATGGTCCCACCATTTAACCACACATAACGGCCAGCCCCGCCGCGACGGCCACATCCCAAGCCGGCGTTTCCAAAAAGCTCTG
>JBBQPD010000044.1:0-15526 GCA_038331535.1 Gemmatales bacterium
CTACGAGCCGCGACCGTCAGGGAGCGTTGGCAACATGCCGCAGAAAACGCTCCCTGACGGTCGCGGCTCGTAGAATGCGACCCCTTGCGGGACAGACTCTGAGAAGGGTCATAGAGGGGAAGAGGTACGATTGATTGCAACCCGTTCAGCGCGCGGCTACAATCCGGGGCATGAACGAGATCCTCACGCTCCGCGAACGACTGGGCCAGGCGGTGAACCGGCAGCGCCTGTTGGACACGGCCGTGCGCCTCGTGTCGGTGCCCAGCCGCACTGGCGAGGCCGGCGCCGTCTCCGATTGCCTCGCTGATCTTCTCCGTGCCGATGGATTTGTCGTCGAACGTCCGGTCGCCGGTCATGCCGCCGCCCCCGCGGTTGTCGTCCGCCTCGCAGGTGGCAAACCGGGGCCGACGCTCCAGTTCAACGGCCATCTCGATACCGTCCATCTGCCGTTCGTCCCGCCCGCGGTCGAGGGCAGCCGCCTGACCGGCAGCGGTGCTTCCGACATGAAGGCGGGAGTGGCTGCCGCGGTCGAAGCTGTACGCGTATTGCGCGACACCGGCGCGCTGACGGCCGGCTCCGTCCTGTTCACCGCCCACGATCTGCACGAGGCGCCGTGGGGCTTCGGCCAGCAGCTCGACCAGATGATCCGCGACGGTATCGTCGGCGACGCCGTGCTGATACCCGAATACCTCAACCACTGCCTGCCGGTCGTCGGCCGTGGCAACGCCGTTTGGAAGCTACGGATCGCCCGGGCCGGGGCGCCCGTCCACGAGGTGATGCGCCCGCGCGACCAGTGCAACGTGATCGCGGCTGGGGCGGACGTCATCGGCAGCCTCAATAAGCTCGATGCCCGCCTAGGCCGCCATGCCGACCCGCAGGCCGGTGCGGAGAGTTGCTTCGTCGGCCAGATCCACGGCGGCGAGATTTACAACCAGTATCCGCAGGAGTGCCGCATCGAGGGGACGATGCGCTGGCTGCCCGGCACCAGGCCGGAGAAGATGCAGTCCGCCCTCCAAAAAGCCGTCGACACGACGATGGACCGCCACGTCCGTGACGCCATTGCTCTCGAATTCCAGGTCATTCGCGGGGCCTTCCGGCTCGACCCGAGGTCGCCGATCGTGACGGCATTCCAGAAGTCCCACAAAGAGATAGTGGGCAAGCGGCTGAAGCTCGGCGCCAAACCATTTGTGGACGACGGCAACAGTTTCTGGGCGCTGGGAAACGTGCCGGCCATCACGCACGGCCCCCTGGCCGGGGGCGCGCACACGACCTGCGAGTGGGTCGAGATCGACGACCTGGTGCGCGTGGCGCACCTGTACGCACTGACGGCGGTGCTGTACTGCGCCCCCAACACTAGCGCCGTTTAGCCGCGACCCGCAGGGAAGCGCGGATAGCACTCCGCGCTCCCCTGCGGGTCGCGGCTAAGCAAGATGGAGGCCGAATATGGTAGAACTAACGATCGGAAAGCGCAAGATCGATCTGCCTTTCACGGCCCACCTCTACGATGTGTCAGTCGAGATGTTCGAGGAGTTGGCAAACGAAACCACGTATGCAGAGCTTCTCGACGGAGTAATGGTTGTCCGTCATCCCGGGGTTCCCTGGTACTACTCCATCTACAGATTTCTCAGCGAGTTAATGGGGTACTTCGCCGATGAACGAGAATTAGGCCAGGTTCTTGGACCGGGTTTTCGAGTACGCCTCGGTGAAGGGCGGCGGCTGGTCCCGGACGCCTTTTTACTCGCCCGCGATCAGGTGCCACGTCCCTTGCCAACCGAGTTTAACGCGGTTCCCAAGCTAGTACTCGAAATTTTTAATCCCTGGGAACCTGACCATCACCTTGAGAAGAAGCACTCGGCCTATCAGATTGCCGAGGTGGGTGAGATCTGGTTGGTCAATCCCGATCAGGGAGAAGTCACCATCTGCACGCCCGCACCGAATCGTCGTCGGAGTATCTACGACACGACGACCGTGACAAGCGGCCTCGTTCACTCGACAGTGATGCCAGGCTTCTGGATTGACGTCGATTGGCTCTGGACCGACCCGCTCCCAAACGCGATGACCTGCCTGCGTGCAATCCTCGAATGAGACCCGACATGCCCGCTCCACTCCCCGAGCTGATCGCCGACGCCCAGACTACGGAGGAACGCTTCCTCCGTCAAATCTTCGTGCGCGACCAGATGGCCGAGTGGTCGAAGGCGCCGCTCGTGATGGCTCGCGCCGACGGCGTTCATTACTGGGACGTGTCCGGCAAGCGTTATCTCGACGCCCTGTCCGGCATCTACGTCGTCTCGGTCGGGCACAACAATCGTCGGGTGATCGACGCGCTGCACAAGCAACTCGACACGCTCTGCTTTTCGCCGCCGATGCACGGAACTAACCCGGTCGCGGTGCAGCTGGCGAACTTGCTCGCGGAACTCACGCCCGGCGACCTGTCGACCGTCAAGTTCGAGTGCGGCGGCTCCGAGGTCACCGAGGCGGCGATCAAGCTGGCCCGCCAGTACCACCGCCTGACCGGCAACCCCGGCAAGTACAAGGTCATCAGCCGTTATCTCTCGTGGCACGGCTCGACGCTGGGGTCGCTGTCGGCTTCCGGCCTGAAAAGCCGCAAGACGGTCAATGAACCGCTCGCGCCCGGCTTCCTGCACGTCTTTCCGCCGACCTGTTATCGCTGCCCGTTTGGCAAGAGCTATCCCGACTGCGGCATCACCTGCGCCACGCTCGTCGGCAGCGTCATCGAGATGGAAGACCCCGCAACGGTGGCGGCCGTCATGGTCGAGCCGATCGGCCATACCGGCGGCATCATCTCGCCGCCGCCCGAATACCTGCCGATCCTCCGCGAGTTGTGCGACCGCTATAACGTGCTGCTGATCTTCGATGAAATCATCACCGGCGTCGGCCGCACCGGGCATCTATTCGCGGCCGAGACGTTCGGCGTCGTGCCGGATGTGCTCTGCACCGCCAAGGGGTTGAGCGGCGGTTACGCTCCGCTGTCGGCGATGATCTGTCGCCGGTCAATCGCGGATGCCTTCTGGGGGCCGGTCGCCGAGAATCCGGGGTTCGTTGAGGGCCACACCTTCGAGGGCAATCCGATCTCGTGCGCTGCCGGCATCGCGGTGCTGCGCGAAATCATCGAACGCGACCTGTGCGCCAACGCCCGCGCCCAGGGCGAACGGCTGCGCGCCGGCTTTGAGCGCCTGGCGGCGAAGTACGGCATCATCGGCGACATCCGCGGCAAGGGGCTATTGCAGGGGATCGAGTTCGTGCGCGACTTGAAGACGAAGGAGTCGTTCTCGGCGGACGTGGCGTTCGGCGTGCGCGTCGGCCGGCGGGCGCTGGCGCACGGCCTGCTGTGTCGCTTCGACCCGAACTGGCTGGCGTTCGGCCCGCCGTTGGTGGTGACGGCGGAACAGATTGAGGAAATGCTGGCGTTGTTGGATAAGAGTATGGGTGAGGTGCTGGCGGAGATGGGGAAGTGACCACGGCCCGGCGCGTGTTTACGTTTCGCGCGAAACGCAAACAACTATTCTGACCGCAATCGGTCTCTGTTACACGATAGAGGGACATTGTCATGGCCTCCACTTTGATGCCCGAAACGCTGCCGACGCGCCGGCCGATCCTCGCAAAAGAACCGGTCTCTCCCCCGGCCGCGCAGCCGAGGCCGGAACGGCTGGTGTCGCTCGACGCCTATCGCGGTTTCATCATGCTGGTGATGGCCTCGTCCGGCTTCGCTTTCGCGCGGGCCGTCAAGGAGTTCAACCTCAGCGGCGACGTCTGGAACTTCCTCGCCTTTCAGTTCGAGCACGTCGCCTGGATCGGTTGCTCCTTCTGGGATCTCATTCAACCCTCGTTCATGTTCATGGTCGGCGTCGCTTTGCCGTATTCCTACGCGAGCCGCAAGGCGAAGAACGAGAGCGATGGCTGGATCTTCGTCCACACCGTCTGGCGAGCGGCGCTGCTGGTCGCGCTGGGGGTGTTCCTGTCCTCGAATGGTTCTGCGATCACGCGCTACACCTTCGTCAACGTCCTGTCCCAGATCGGGCTGGGCTACGTCTTCGTCTACCTGCTCCGTGGCCGCGGCCTGCTCGTCCAGTTCGCTGCGCTCGTCCTCATTCTCGTCGGTTACACCGCCCTGTTCGCGGCCTATCCGCTTCCCGCGGAGGACAAGGATTGGCAGGCGGTGGGCGTGAAAGATGGCGGCGAGACGCTGAGCGGCTTCTCGGCGCACTGGGCCAAGAACGCGAACGCCGCCCACGACTTCGACGTCTGGTTCCTCAACCTGTTTCCGCAACCGGCGCCCCCGGAAGGCGTCGATCCGGAGAAGTGGGAGAAACGCGGTTTCATCCCAAGAAAGCATTGGCAATTCGCCTTTAACGAGGGCGGCTACCAGACACTCAACTTTATGCCGTCGATGGCGACGATGCTGCTCGGCCTCATGGCCGGGGAGATGTTGCGCGGCTGGCGCTCGCGGCAAATGAAGCTTGTCCTCCTCATCGCGGCGGGGATCGTCTGTCTCGCCCTCGGCCTGCTCGCGGGAGAGATGGGAGTGCCGATCGTCAAGCGCATCTGGACGCCGTCGTGGGCGCTGTACAGCTCCGGCTGGACCTTCCTCATGCTGGCGGCGTTTTACGGAGTCATCGACGTGGTCGGCTGGCAGCGCTGGGCGTTCCCGCTCGTCGTCGTCGGCATGAACTCCATCGCGATTTACTGCATGTCGCAGCTGATGCGCGGCTGGATCGGCGGGACCATGAAGACGCACTTGCCGGCGAGCTGGTTTGCGGGACCGTACGGGCTTATCCTCTACACGACACTCATCCTGGTCGTGCTCTGGCTGATCTGCCTGTGGCTGTATCGGCGCAAGATTTTCCTGAAGATCTGAGGTTCCCCCGGCAAACTAGGGATTATCGGAAACCGGTCACCGCTTCAGCTCATATAGCTTGATCTTCCGGTCCAGCGTCGAACGCTCGATGTTGAGGATCGCGGCGGCCTGGCTCTTGTTCCAGTCGGTGTGTTCCAGCGTGCGCAGGATGTGTTGCTTCTCCACGTCTTCCAGCGACAACGGTTCATACGCCGCTTCGGAAACCGCCGGTTTCAGACCGCCCAGGTCGAGCGACGATAGCCAGATGTCGCCGACGTCGATCATCCCGCCGTTGCCCAGCGCCACCGCCCGCTCGACCACGTTGCGCAGCTCGCGGACGTTGCCCGGCCAGTCGTGATCTTCCATCTTCCGCAAAGCCAGCGGCGTGAAGCCGCGAATCTTGCGGCCCGTCTCACGGACGAAGCGGCGCAGAAAGTGGTCGGCCAGCTGCGGCACGTCGCTCTTGCGTTCGCGCAGCGGCGGCACGCGGAGCTCGACCACTTGCAGACGATAGAACAGATCGCGCCGGAAATCGCCGCCGCGCACCGCTTCCTCCAGCGCTTGATTTGTCGCCGCGACGACGCGCACGTCCACCTGAATCGGCACGTTGCCGCCGACGCGCTCGAAGGGGTGGCCCTCCAGAATGCGCAGCAGTTTCGCCTGGGTGCCAACGGTCATCTCGCCGATCTCGTCGAGGAAGATGGTGCCGTGGTGTGCCGCCTCGAACTTACCGATCTGTTTCTCCGTCGCGCCGGTGAACGAGCCTTTTTCGTGGCCGAACAGCTCGCTCTCCAGCAACGTCTCGGTGAGTGCGGCACAATTGAGACAGACGAACGGCCCATCGCGGCGCGGGCTGGAATAGTGAATGGCCCGCGCCACCAGCTCCTTTCCCGACCCGCTTTCGCCGCGAATGAGACAGGTCGCGTTGGTGGCCGCGACACGGCCGATCTGCTGTTCGATCGCCTTCATCGGCGGGCTGGTGCCGATCAGCTCGCTCTCGACTTTTAACTGATCTTGCAAGACGAGGATGTTCGCCGACAGGTCCGATTGCCGTTGAAGTTGGTGGATGACGGAACCCATGGCCTTCGCCGCCGCCACGGCGAATTCCAGGTCCTCGGCGTCGAGCGCCTGGTGCAGGTTGGTGCAGTACAGGTGGATCAGGCCGAGCACGCGCTCGCCGAACAGAATGGGAGCGCAGATCAGGCTGGTCGCGCCGAGGTCCGACAGACTCTCGCGGTTGCGCAGGTAGCGGTCGCGCGCCACGTTTTCGGCGAGGACGGCCTCGCGTGTCGCCAGCACCTCATTGCTGACGTATTCGGAGACGCGGGCGTAACTGTGAATGCTCGGGTCGCGGTGCCTGTGGTAAACGACCTCCAATTCCTGCCCGCGTTGCAATTTCGCCGCCGGTCGTTCGGGGCCGCCTAGCGAGCCGACGGACAGAATGGCGCCGACCTCGGCGGGCACCGCTTCCAGCAAGGAGTTCAAAACGATGCGGCACAGTTCCTCGAACGTCGCGGCGGAACCCATATCCAGTGCCAGGCGGTACAGGAGCGAGAGATCGCGGCTGATAACGTGTCGCGGCAAGACCGAGGTCGTTTCCGCGCAGTCGGCGGACGATACGGCCTCGGACGGCGCGGGGATTGGCGTTTGGAAACGGGTTTGTCCCAGGCGTTTCTTGATCGAGACGGTCCCTCCCGCGCCGGCCTCCTGCGCCGGCAGGTCGGGCAGCTGGTTCATGTCGTTGACAAAGAGGAAACTCGTCCGGCCGAAGATGATCTCGTCGCGGGCCTCTATTTCCCGTTCGCCATGGAGGCGTTCACCGTTGACGTGCGTGCCGTTGAGGCTGCCGAGGTCACGCACGCGCCAGCGGCCCGTCGAGAAGGAAACCTCGGCATGCTCCCGGCTGCACAGGTCGTCCTTGAGAACGATGCGGTTGGTGGAGGCGCGCCCGAGAGTACACGTTTGGCCGGGTGTGAGCGGGAAGACGTCGCCGAAGCCGTCGTCGCGGCGGACCACCAGAAATGCTGTCGGAACTGCTGCCATCGTGAGGTCGAATCTCTGCTCTGAAAGGGGAAGTGAGACCCTCCTCACTCCCGTCCCATTGGTGTCGCCTGTCGAGTCGGGGATGTATAGCAGTATGACGCGCGGCGATGCTTTTTTCAAGAATCGCCGCTTCGCTCCGGACTGGACTTCCCTCCATCGCTAAGCGACAATGCATCGGCAGCAACGATTCCCGCCCTGAGCAAGCGAACCCCGTTATGAATCGCCGATTCTTCCTACCTTTCTTTGTCCTGGCCGTCGCCCTGAGTGGAACGCTTTTCTCTCTCGCGGCGGTTGACCGCGAAACGGACAAGCTGATTGCGAAGCGAGACCACTGGGCGTTCAAGCCCGTTGTGCGGCCAACTCCGCTGGCCGTCGCCGACGCGCGCTGGACGTACAACGCCATCGATTATTTCATCCTTTCTCGTCTTGAGAAGGAAGGACTGGCGCCGGCGCCGGCAGAGGAGCGCGCAACCCTGATCCGCCGGCTGAAGTTCGACCTGCTCGGATTGCCGCCGACGCCGGAAGAAGTGGACGCCTTCGTCGCCGACCAGGGGGCCGACGCCTACGACCGACTTATCGAGCGCTACCTGGAGTCGCCGCACTACGGCGAGCGCTGGGCTCGGCACTGGCTCGACGTGGTGCGCTTCGCGGAGAGCGACGGCTTCGAGACGAACCAGCCGCGCGCCAACGCCTGGCCGTATCGCGATTGGGTCATTCGCGCGATTAACGACGATATTCCGTACAACCGTTTCGTTGCCGAGCAACTGGCCGGCGACGCGCTCGGCGCCGAGGCCGCGACGAGCTTCCTGGTCGGCGGGACCGTTGACCGCGTGAAAAGCCCCGATCCAGGGCTGACCGCGCAGCAACGGGCTGACGAGCTGCACGACATGGTCAGCACAACGGGCAGCGCCTTTCTTGGCCTGACGGTCGGTTGCGCCCGCTGCCACGACCACAAGTTCGATCCCATTTCGATGACGGATTACTACGCTATGAAGGCCGTCTTTGCCGGCGTGCAGCATGGCGAGCGGTCCATTCGGGCGAACGATTCGGAGAAGCGCCGCCAGGAAGCCGAGGAGTTGCGGCGCCAGGTCGTGAGGGTGTCAGCGGAACTGGAAGCGCTGGAACCGCTGGCGCAGCCCGGCGGTCCGGCGGGACGGCGGGCGCCGGTGAACGCGCGCCGCAACGTGGAGCGCTTCGCGCCGATGATGGCGAAGTTTGTGCGCTTCACCATCTTATCGACGAACAGCGCCGAACCGTGCCTCGACGAGCTGGAGGTCTTCAGCGCCGGACCGGAGCCGCGCAATGTGGCGCTGGCGAGCGCCGGTGCGAAGTCGACGGCGTCGAGTACCCTGCCGGGATACGCGATTCACAAGCTCGAACACATCAACGACGGCGGCTATGGCAACGGCCGCAGCTGGATCTCGAACGAGGTCGGCCGCGGCTGGGTGCAGATCGAGTTGAAGGAACCGGTCCTCGTCGAGCGCATCGTCTGGGGCCGCGACCGCGAAGGCAAGTTTCCCGACCGGTTGCCGACGAGTTACCGAATCGAAGTGGCCGCCGAACCCTCTACGTGGAAGGTCGTCGCCACGTCGGAGGACCGCGGACGGGCCGGCTTGAAACAGCGGGAACCGGCGCTGAGCGAGGCGGAGCGCGCGACTTTTTCACGTCTCACCGCGCAGCGCGAGGCACTGGAGCGACGCCTGTCGGAGTTGGAGCGGCCGGCACTGGCCTACGCCGGCACCTTCACTGCGCCGGAGCCGACCTACCGGCTGCACCGCGGCGAGGCGCTGCAACAGCGCGAGGCGATTGCCCCCGCCGCCCTGTCCGCGTTCGGCGACAAGATGACGCTGCCGATAAACGCGCCGGAGCAGCAACGCCGCATCGCGCTGGCGAAATGGATCACCGACCCAAAACATCCGCTGACGGCGCGCGTCCTGGTCAATCGGCTCTGGCACTATCACTTCGGCACCGGCCTCGTCGCCACGCCGAGCGACTTCGGCCACAACGGAGCACGGCCGAGTCATCCCGAACTGCTCGACTTCCTGGCGAGCGAGTTCGTGGAACACGGTTGGAGCCAGAAGCACATTCATCGGCTGATCGTCCGCTCGGCGACGTATCGGCAAGCGAGCGCGTCGAACCCGAAGGGCAGCGCGGCCGACGCCGGCTCACGGCTGCTGTGGCGCTATCCGCCGCGCCGCCTGGAAGCCGAGCCGCTGCGCGACGCCGTTCTCGCCGTCAGCGGCAACCTCGACTTGCGCATGGGCGGCCCGGGCTTCGACCTGTTCGAGCCGAACACAAACTACGTGAAGGTCTACAACCCGAAAAAGGTGTTCGGCCCTCCGGAATGGCGGCGCATGGTCTACCAGAACAAACCGCGCATGCAACTCGATGACGTTTTCGGCTCGTTCGACTGCCCCGACGCCGGCCAGATCGCCCCGCGCCGCACCAGTTCGACGACGGCGCTGCAGGCGCTGAATCTGCTCAATAGCCGTTTCGTCTTGCAGCAGGCGGGCATCTTCGCCGAACGGCTGAAACGGGAAGCGGGCGACGAAGTGGCAGCGCAGGTGCGGCGCGGTTTCCGGCTGGCGTTTCAGCGTGAGGCGACCACAGAGGAAGTTTCGGCGGGGACGAAGTTGGTGCGCGAGCACGGGTTGGCGGCGTTCTGCCGGGCGATGTTGAATGCGAATGAATTTCTGTATGTGTTCTGAGTCAAACGACTGGTAACAGGGAGCATCGCCTCTCTGTTTGGGAGGCTAGTGGATGTCGAGAGCATGTCAGGAATCGCAGCAACATTCTGGGAATTGATCGAGTCGTCGGGCCGCAATCTCCGTAAGCTGTGCCGGAAGCTGGAAGAGCTCCCGAAAGATCAACTCCGCCGCTATCGCCAGACGTATGCAGACTACAAATACGAGGTCAACCCGCATTGCTGGAAAGAGTGTCACGACTATCTTTCCGGCGACTGCTCAGAGGACCAAGCTGACGATTTTGCTGCGTGGGTCGTGATGCAGGGGTTGGCCTTTTTCCACGTCGTATCCTCTCATCCCGAGAAGATACATCTATATCTCGACATGTTTTGCGACACGGAATCCGGTCGGGGCTACCACGAGTTGCGGTGGAATGAAGAGGTTGATCGAGTCGAATACCGGGGTAATCAGCGAGCAGATTACATTGCCTCGCCGATCTACGAGTTGAGGTTCGGCGAAAATCTAAATGAATTACTAGAAGAGAGAGACTGACGATGTCCAATATCTCAATAACCGTCAATTGTCACCAACTACTAAACTCTTTCGCGCTTGCCTGCGATATTCCGCCGCCGGCCTCGGCGATGCTCACTCGCCCCCCGCGCCCGCTAGCTTTAGCCGGTTGACGAACTCCGCGTGTTCGGCACTGGCAACTCCCTGTAGCGCGATCTCACGTACGCGCGGCAGGTTGCCGTCGATCAGCGCCGCCGCGTCCAGCCAGAGGCCGGGCAGTGCGCTGCTGCGATAGATGCCGTCCGGTCCGGGCGTCAATCGGTCGTACTGTCCGTCGCGCAAGATGAACCAGTCGATCGCCCGATCGAGGACGCGCCAGACGATGTATTCACTCACGCCGTTGCGGCGGTACAATGCCAATTTGACGCCGAGATCGATTGGAACGCTGCTGACGGCAATCTCGCCGATCAGGTCCACCTCGCCTTCCACGTAGCCGTCCGCACTGAGGACGGCGCGGCCGCCGTGGGACGGCAGGATGAACAGAAAGGCATCGGGTTGTGGCTCGCTATCCAGCCCAAGCCGAAGTGTGCCATCATCGACGCCCATCACTCCAGGCGTGGAGAAGGAAAAGAAGCTTGTCCAGCCGATAAAATTGAAGTGCGGGCCGCCGTGATTAAATGAAACGGGGGACGGCATATACACGACTCCATCGAGCAGTTCAGCCTTGTTGATGTGGGGCATTGCATGGTAGCGGCGCTCGAACTCGGCGCGGGTCAGCCGATCGCCTTCCCGCAGTGGGGGGATGGACTCGGACGGTGGCAAGTCAGGAATGGCCGGCGCTAGCGAATGCATAGTCGGGGACGACATAAGCGTTTGCCCTCCGAATGGAGTCACTTTCTGAGAAGGAATTGTACCAGTCCTGCTGACGCCGTGCGACCTTGAGTGGTGGTAGTTTCTCCGTTTACCGCTTGCGGCTTAGCGGCGCAGGACCGTTAAGCCGCAAGCGGCAATCGTGCAAGCCCTGGGAACGTACCATGACTGCAACGAAGACCTTATTGAGCGGCCGTCACCACCTCGACCGCCGTACCTTCTTGCGCGACGCCGGCACCGGCCTCGGAGGGATCGCTCTGGCCGCGCTGCTCGCCGAACAGAGCCTCCTCGCTGCAGCGGATCGTTCACCGATCCGCCCCATCATCCGGCCGGAAGCGCCTCTCGCGGCGCGGTCGTCGCACTTCACGCCGCGCGCCCGGCGCGTGCTGATGATCTTCTGCACCGGCGCCGTCAGCCATGTCGATACCTGGGACTACAAGCCGGAACTCGTCAAGCGCGACGGGATGCCGCTGCCGGGTTCCGATAAGCTCATCACCTTCCAGGGCGAGAACGGCAATCTGGTCAAACCGTTGTGGACGTTTCGGCCGCGCGGGCAGAGCGGTAAGATGGTGTCGGACCTGCTGCCGAAGCTCGCCGAGCTGGCCGACGAGATGTGTTTCCTTCACTCGATGACGGCCAAGAGCAACACGCACGGGCCGGCTGAGAATCAGATGAGCACCGGGTTCACGCTCGACGGCTTCCCCGGCGTCGGCTCCTGGGTCAGCTACGCCCTGGGCAGCGAGTGCCGCGATCTGCCGGCGTTCGTCGCCATTCCAGACCCGCGCGGGGTGCCGCAGGTCGGCTCCAATAACTGGGCCAGCGCCTTCCTGCCCGCTGTTTTCCAGGGAGCTGCCTTCAACGCCGACAAGCCGATTCCCAACCTCGTCCGGCCGCCGGAAGTCGGAGAAGCCGACGAACGGGCGACACGCGATTTCCTGCGAATGCTCAACGACAAGCACTTGGAGAAACATCCCGGCGAAACGGAGTTGATGGCCCGCATCTCCAGTTACGAGCTAGCTGCCAAGATGCAGCTGCGGGCCGCGGAGGTCGCCGACCTGTCCAACGAAAGTGCGGAAGTCCGCAAACTGTACGGCGTCGAGGACGGCAACAAGGTCAAGGCCGGCTTCGCGCGCAATTGCTTACTTGCGCGTCGGCTGCTGGAGCGCGGCGTGCGGTTCGTGCAGCTGTTCAACGGCGCCTACGCGATGGGCGAGGGCGTCGGCAACTGGGACGGGCACAAGACGATCAAAACGCAGTACGACATTCATGGTCCGATCCTGGATCAGCCGTGTGCTGCCTTGCTGCGCGACCTGAAGCGAACGGGCCTACTGGACGACACGCTTGTCGTGTGGGTGACGGAGTTCGGCCGGATGCCGACGTTTCAGAAGGGGGCGAACGGCCGCGATCACAATCCGAAGGGCTTCACCTGCTGGCTGGCAGGCGCCGGCGTCAAACGGGCGTTCAGCCACGGCGCGACCGATGAGTTCGGTCATCAAGCGGTCGAGAAGATCACGACCATTTACGATCTGCATGCGACCATTTTGCACCTTCTCGGTCTGGATCACGAACGGCTGAGCTATTACCACAACGGCATCGAACGCCGATTGACCGACGTGCATGGAGACGTGATCAGGGAAGTGTTGGCTTGACGCGCGAAACGGCAAGCCGGTCAGGCCGGTGCGGGTCCGAAGCCACGCCGCGGGCGCTTGACGACCGGCGGGAGCAGCTGGCTGCCGAACCAACCGCCGGCCAGGCTGAGCAGCATCACGCTGGAAAGCAGCATCACGACGATGAGCGTCGATTTACTGTTTGCCGGCACGGCCAACAGCGCGATGCCGCTGAGAATGCCGACGACCAGACCTTGTTTGAGGCCGTTGAAC
Source organism: Gemmatales bacterium (assembly GCA_038331535.1). Lineage (GTDB taxonomy): Bacteria > Planctomycetota > Planctomycetia > Gemmatales > Gemmataceae > JBBQPD01. The sequence goes on from JBBQPD010000044.1 coordinate 12,843, forward strand.
GTGCTGGCGCCGGCGAGACCGGCGCCGAACAGGATGGCGAATGCCTTGATTTCCCAGGTAACGATCTCGTCCTGGAGCAGCTGGGCGAACTCGTGAGTGCCCGGTGCCGCGCTGATTACCTTGTCGAAAATGCGGCTGGCAAACAGACTGCCGGCGACGGCCAGCGCGCTGCCGAAGACGACGCGTACCCAGGCGATCGGGCCGGTGAACAGCGGCACCTGCTGTTTGGCGATGCCGGACTTCTTCTCCGCTCGCAGGAAACTTACCGGCTGAATCGGCTTCCAGATCGTGCAGCCAACCCAGCCGCCCAAAGCGCCAAAGAGCGTTTGCAATAGCGGTAGACCGTAGAGCGCCACGGGGCTGTTCGACTGGGCCGGCGCGTTTACCAGCACGAGGGACAAACCGCCGTTGACTGCGCCGACAAAGGCGCCGAGGAGCGAACCGCCGCGGTGACCGGCCCCGGCGAGGACGCCGCCGAAGGCGGGGACCAGCACCTGAAGCGCTTGCAGAAACAGCAGTCCGTGGAACGTGGTCCACGCCTGCGCGGAGTCGCTTTCCCCGTCGATCATCATCATCACGCCGGTGAAGAGATGGCGCAGGGCGTAGTACAACCCCTGTGCCAGCAAGACGCCGACGAGGAGACGACCGCCGGGCGTGTGCATCCAGCGGCTGCGGTTCCAGCTCGAGCCGGTTCCCGATCGGCCCGCCTCGTGATACACCATGCGGACGCCGCATTCGGGACAGTGCAGGAACTGTTCCTTCGTCGAACCGCACTGAGGACATACCATCGCCATGACGCTGTCACCTGCCCGCTGACGGGCGCTCGGACTCCAGACGAATCGGCCCCGGACACGTTAGCGCACGAAGGGCCGAGAGCATTCAAAGCATAGTTCAGCTTTTCGCGCCGTGTAGGATTACCGAGGGTCCGATCATGCCAGCGCCCTATCTGCTTGCCATCGACCAGGGCACGACCAGCACGCGCGCCGTCATCTATGACGAGCGCGGACAGGTCTGCGGCAGCGCCGGCCGGGAACTGACGCAGTACTACCCGCAGCCCGGTTGGGTCGAACATGACGCCGAGGAGATCTGGGCTGCGGTGGTCGAGGTGATTCCGCGGGCGCTGGCCGCCGCACAGGTGGAAGCCGGCGCTCTCGCGGCGATCGGCGTGACGAACCAGCGCGAAACGGTCGTGCTCTGGGAGCGCGCCACGGGCCGCCCGTTGGCGCGGGCCATCGTCTGGCAGGACCGCCGTACTTCCGATTTCTGTCGCGAACGCCGCGGCGACGAGGACTGGCTGCGCCAGCGCACCGGGCTTGTCCTCGATCCGTATTTCTCGGCGACGAAAGTGCGCTGGCTGCTGCATCAGGACGCTTCGTGGCGGACACGGGCCGAGGCCGGGAAGCTGGTGTGCGGGACCATCGACAGCTTTCTGATTTGGCGGTTGACCGGCGGCCGGGTCCATGCCACGGACCGGACCAACGCCTCACGCACGCTGCTCTTCAACTTGACCGACGTCCGCTGGGATGAGGAACTATGCCGCTACTTCGACGTGCCGCCGGCGCTGCTGCCGGAGGTGCGCGCGAGTTCCGCGGACTACGGCACGACCTCTGGGCTGGGCGTGTTGCCGGACGGCCTGCCGATCCTCGGCGTGGCGGGGGATCAGCAGGCGGCGCTGTTCGGACAGGGGGCGTTTGCTCCAGGCGAGGCAAAATGCACCTACGGCACCGGGGCGTTCTTCCTGCAACACCTCGGCGACAAGGCGACACTGTCACAACATCGCCTGCTGACGACGCTGGCGGCGAGCGGCGTGGGGCCAGCGCAGTACGCTCTCGAAGGAAGCGTCTTCGTCGCCGGGGCCGCCGTGCAGTGGCTCCGCGACGGTCTGCATCTGTTGGAAAGCGCACCGGCCGTGGAAGAATTGGCAGCGCGGTCGGACCCGGAGCAGCCGGTGCAGTTCGTTCCCGGCTTCGTCGGCCTGGGGGCGCCGCACTGGGTGCCGGAAGCGCGCGGCGTGTTGTTCGGTCTGACGCGCGGCACGATGGCGGCGGACCTCGGCCGGGCGACGCTGGAAGGTGTGGCCTACCAGGTGGCGGACCTGATCGAGGCGGCCTCGGCTGACGCAGGCGCCCGGCTTACCGGCCTGCGCGTCGATGGCGGCATGGCTCGCAATGCGTGGTTCTTGCAGTGCCAGGCCGACATTCTCGGCATCCCCGTTCTCCAAACAGCGCAGAGCGAGGCGACGGCACTGGGGGCGGCGATGCTGGCGGGTTTGAAGGCAGGCGTGTGGCCCGATCTGGCAAGCCTGAGAGCGTTGACCACCGAAGCGCGGCGCTTTGTGCCGTCGCTGCCGGATGAGAAACGCCTCCGTAGACATGAACGCTGGCGGCGGGCGGTGCGGGCAGTGATCGCGTACTATACCGATTAACGCCGCTTGCGGCTAAGAGGTTGTTTCAAAACCGTAGCGGGGTCGCTTGCCTGCGCTGCTGCCGGACCTTGTGGAGGCGGTTGGCACAGATCACGCAGGCGGCCAGTTCGTTGAGGGTCTGCCAGCTGTGCCACGTCCGCTCGTAGCAATGCCGCATGCGCCGGAAGCTGGCGAACCACGCCAGCGTCCGCTCGACCACGTAGCGCGTCTTCCCCAGGTCGCTGCCGTGCGGGCTGCCCCGCGGCGCGATCCGCGGCAC
>JBBQPD010000045.1:0-14707 GCA_038331535.1 Gemmatales bacterium
CCGCTCCGCCTGGGCGATTTCTTCGGCTTCCAGGATGCGGCCACGCAGATAGAAATGCGGCAGCTGCCGGCGTTTGATCGGCACTTCGACGACGTGATAGTGGCCGCGCGTGATCTCGGTCCTGGCCGTGAAATAATCGAGGACCGTGAAGCCTTCCATCGTGAAGAGCAACCGTGCCCGCCTGGCCGGGACGTAGACCAGGACGCGCAACGGCTCACCGACCTTCGCGTCTTGCCGATCGAACAGGGCCAACAGGTGCGCTTCGTTGGAGTCGAAGCGCGAATACGAAGAGCGGTCTTCGTGGTCATTCGACAGATCGACCCACCCCCGCGCCTGGAGGTAGTCCCGATCGTCGGTATCGTCCTCTACCTTGCTTTCGACCTTGTGCTGCCGCTGGCTCAGCGTGCGCGACGGATGGTCGGTGCCGCCGTAGACAAAGACGTCGCACTGTTCCTTGCCGGCCGTCAACGTGTACCAACCCGGCGACGGCAAGCGCAGCGAGACCTTGCCGTCGCGCGCCACGAAGCGAAACGATTTCCGCCCGGTATTGTCGGCTTTGTCGCGCCAGACCTGCTCCGCAAGCACGACACCCGCCGTGGTCGGGAACTCCAGCGGTTGATCCTGCGGCACGAAGCGCGGCAGCGCTCCAAGACCCGTGCGCGGCCGTGCCGGCGTCTCGACGGTGTACGGCAACACGCGCCGAACGTTGCGGCCGCTGTCGTCGGTCAGATCGCAGCGCACGAGGTAACGGCCTGGTGCCAGGTTTTTCGCCGGCTCCAGTTTGAGGACCGCCTTGCCGCCCGCGTCAAGGACCGCCTCGACGCTGGTCAACGCCCGCATGGATTCAGCCAGTGTCAGCCGCACTTCAACGCGGCCGCCGGCGAGCGGTTTGCCGAAATAGGATTCGCCCGCTAGTTCGAGGCGCATGTCTGCGGGAACTCGCACTTTTTCGGGCACGCCGGCCACGTCGAGCTTGAACGACGGCAGGCGATAGGCTTCGACCAGGAACACCTCCGGCACGATGCGCGCAACTCCGGAAATGTGCAGCCGCAGGGCATACGTTCCGAGGGCGGCTTCGGCGCTCAACGCCGCCTTGCCGACGGCCGTGCCAAAGTCGTTCAGCGTCAACTCTCCTTCGGCGACGACGCGCCCCTTCGGATCGAGAAGGGAGTACGGAATCGACGTGTTTTTCGCCGGCACTTCCAGACGGGAGGCAAACTCGAATTCGTCGGCGCGAAACGCCCGCGGTCGATCTTTTGGCTCCGCCTGGTTGGGGGCGAGTCGGCGGACGATGACCTTGAACTGCACCGGTTGTTCGGGCCGATAGGTCGGTCGGTCGGTATAAGCCGCGATGACGTGTCGGTCGGCATAGAGTTGAGCATTGCCGTCTCGCTCCGCGCCGCGTTTGCCATCGGCCATCCTTCGGTCTCGGCCCCAGCGATCTTGGCGGTCCAGCGGCGAATAGTAGATGCCCTCGAACACACTCCCGAAGCCGCCGATCGCGAAACGGCCTTCTTTATGGACGATGACGGCTCGGTCGCCTCCGCCATAGAGCTTGGCGAACGCAATCCCCTCCGCGTCCGTCTCCGCGGTCCTGAGCAGGTTACGGCCGTGAACCGTCGCCCCGACCACCGGCTGCTTGCCCTCGGTGTCCGCAACGGCCGCCAGGATGCCATCGCGGCACCGGCGCAGCGTCAGACTCAACGGCTCGACGATGAGCGGGGCGTAGGCAATCTGTCCGTGGGCCTCGACGGCGAACACATAGGCGCCGGCTTCCGCCACGGCTTTGCCCGGCACCTCGACGATGCGGTCGCACTGCCACGAGGACCAGTTCCCGACTGTCGGCCGGTAGTTCTTGTTCAGTAGATCGCGGTAGCGCCCACAGGCGTCATCGAAGTGATCGCCGTCGCCCGCTTGATAGGAATCCTCTTCGTCGTAGCGGTCGCGCCGATTCCCTGCATGACTCCTGGCGGCCTTGAGTTCCACGACGGTCGATTCCGCGCGCCAGACCGGCTCTTGTTGCAGGGCATCCGGGAAGGGGAGTGCGTCCCTGGACTTCACCTCGACTTCCTCAAGGATGTGTTCCCTCTTTGCCCAGCCCCAACTCCGCTCTTCTCTCGGCTTCTCGTCGTATTGCAGGCCGTGGTCGTGGAAGACGAAATCCTTGCCGATGCGGTTCGCCACCCAGAGCAGCTCTTCGGCTTTGCGAACGCGGTAGAGTTTGCACGTCACCCGTTCGGCGTTGCGCACGTCCAGCACCACCGGGGCGGCCTTGCCGGCGCCGTACGAACCGGTGACATCGAGCGTCAGCACCGTGTTATTGCGGCCGAGGGCATCGACCCAGCGCTGGGCGGCCCGGCCGACGTCGTCCTGATGGATGGCGGACAAGAGAGCGACGGCACGGGCGATATCCGGATGCTTCGGATCCTTGAGATGCCAGGCGTATTCGCCGGGGGAAGCAGGCTTCGGACCGTCGGCGCGCGGCTCGCCCTTCCAGGCGGCGAGGTTCTTGCGGGCCGTGGCGCGCACGTCGTCGGGCACGTCGGCGAACATCCAGGGTTCGGCGCCGACCGCCTCGCCCCAGCGCCAGCGGTCTGCGCCGCCGGACCGTTGCACTTTGTCGCGGAGATTGTCGTCTTCCGGGAGGACGAGTGCCGGCGCGCTCCAGACGAGATGAGGGCGCAACAGTCGCAGCGCGATCAGGTAGCGCGCCTCGGGCGGCAGCTCCTCTTCGCGGAGCGCCTCCGTCAGTCCCGGCAAGAGTTCCATCCGGCGCGGCACGTCGGCTTTGCGGAAGTCGTCGAGAAGCTGCTTCTTCTCGTCAACTTTTCCGTCGCGGGCGAGTACCGCCGCCGCCAGGAAACAGATCGCCAGAATGGTCAGGCCGAGTTTGTCGCGTCGCACGGGATGGTCCTCCACGCCAGACAAGACGAGCGAAGAAGCGAAACCCCACGGTGAGAGCGGACCGTGAAAAAGCGGTAGGGAAAGTTGTAGAAGATGTGTCGTTCCTTGCGCCGGCACCTGCGCTCCGACGGGCAGGAGACGAATAGGGTCTGTACGCCGTGGGGGGGCTTTGCAATGAAACTCGGTTTCCCGTCAATATGGCTAAGGTGGGCAGCTACCTATTTTCACCATCTTGCCAATTTCGCGAGTTTCATTGCAAAGCCGGAGACAGCTGAGGAGCTGCCCCGCAGGGGCCACTTTTTCCGGGCAAAGTCCCAGAAAAAGCGTAGATTCTTCTCTCTGAGCTTCTCCGCAAGCTGCAGAGGAGATCAGCCGAGTTCTGGCTGACAGCTAATAGCTATCAGCTCTCAGCTTTCAGCCAGACTGGTTTTGTGTGCTTGCTAACTCGTTGCGGCTTGGCCGCGTCAAGGGATTGTCAAACTTCGATCGACGGGTGAATGAACACAGTCCCTATTAGCGAACGCTGGGGAACCGAGGGTCGCGTAGCGACCACGCGAAGGTAGACAGGCCATGCATGGCCTGCACCACTCCGGCATCGTTTCACTTCCCCTCCAACACACCCTGTAGCTGTGTTTTCGACGCGGCGGCAACCTCCTCGTGCAGCGACCGGCCGTGCGCATCCATCGTCACGACCGCGGGAAAGTCCTTGACGCGCAGCTCCCAGACCGCTTCGGGGCTGCCGAACTCCTTCAAATAGACATTCGGCACGCTCTCGACGCAGCGCGAGTATATCTGCGCCGCCCCACCAATGGCGTGGAGATAGACGCAGCCGTACTCGCGGCATGCCTCCAGCGTTTTCGGCCCCATGCCGCCCTTGCCGATCACCGCCTTGATGCCGTAGCGCCGGATCACGTCGGCCTGATACGGCTCCTCGCGAATCGAAGTGGTCGGCCCCGCGCCCATCACGCGATAGGTGCCATTCTCTTCCAGCACCACCGGGCCGCAATGGTAGATGACGCCGTCCTTCAGCACCGGCAGGTCGCCGCCCTTGTGCAGGTATTTGTGGACCTCGTCGCGACCGGTGAAGACGGTGCCGCTCAGCAGCACCATGTCGCCCGCTCGCAACTTGCGCACGTCCGCCTCGCTCAACGGCGTTTGCAGATGCGCGGCCTTGGGCCCGCCGACGCCCAGCTGAATAAGCTTGTCCGGCTCCTGGGCGTAATCGTAGTCGAACTCGCCGGGTGACTGGTACAGCCATTCGATCAGCTCGCCCTCGGTGTCGAGGACCACGCCGCGCCGGCGGTACGCCCAGCACATGTAGGCCACGCTGACGAAGAACGAGGCCGGCAGCCGGTTCAGCGCCGCCGCCTTGCAGATGCCTATTGTGAGCTTGCCGCCGAAGCCCATCGGGCCGATGTCGAGTTGATTCGCCTCGATCAGAATGCGGGCTTCCAGCTCGGCTAACTTCTGGTCGGGGTTCTGATCGTCGAGGGTGCGTAACAACTGGGCCTTGGCGTGTTCGTACCCACTGGCCCGGTCGCCGCCGATGCAGACGCCGAGAAAGCCGGGGCCGCAGCCCTTGCCCTGCGCCTGCCAGACGGCGTCGAGAACGCAGGCGCGCACGCCGTCAATGTCGCGGTCGGCGCGCTTGCCGTTGAGCGTCGCCGGCAGGGAATACTGAGCGCTCATATTCTCGCAGCCGCCGCCCTTGAGGATGAGGCGGACGTCCACCGTCTCGTCGAGGTGTTGGTGCCAGTGGAAGACGGGACTGCCGGGGCCGAGGTTGTTGCCGGTGTTGTGGCCGGTCACGCTGTCCACGGAGTTCTGGCGCAGGTAGCCCTTGGCCGTCGCCTCCGCGACCGCGTCCTTGCATACGTCTTCAAGGTCCAGTTGAGCGAAATGAGGCGGCGTCTTGAGGTAGAAGTTGATGGTGCCGGTGTCCTGGCAAATCGGCGCGCTGAGCCGCTTCGCCAGCACGATGTTCTGCGACACCAACTCCAGTGCCAGGTCCGCCTTGGAGCCTTGCTGCTCCAGGGCGCGGTGCGTTTCGATAACCTCGCTCACATCCGGCGGCAAGAAGGCGGAAGTGCGGCGAATCAGTTCGAGGATGTGATGGTAGAAACGGCCGCTGTTCATGGCGATGCTCCTCTCAGACGCCGTGAGGAGCCGCGCACGCAGTAAGCGATCTGCAGGCCGCTTACTGCGTGCTCCTCCAAACCGCTTACTGCGTGCGCGGCTCCTCAAAACCGCTTACTGCGTGCGCGGCTCCTTGATGACATCTCGAACGCTCTCAGTTCCCTCTGCTCCCGTCCGAGCCTCGGCCGACGACGGACGCAGGGCCGCCTCCGTACCAAAAACAGACAGTCCCCAGGCGCCCGAGCCGGGTTCGTCGGCGGAAGCGAACACCTGGGCGTCCAGCGCCGCCCGCAAGCGCTCGGCTTGATCCTGGGGCGGCTCGATAATCCACAAACTCAGATCGACGTCGTCGATCGCCGACTCCTGTTGCTGCTGAGATAAACGGGAGAACAGCCGGTCGGACGGCAATTCTTCCGGCCGAGGCGGCGACGGCGGCGGTGTGGCACTGGCGCTGTGAGTCAGGAAGGACGGATCGTCCATGAAGGCCGACACGCTGACGGTGTAAATCTCCGGCTGATACCACGGCAGGTTCTCACTCGCGGCGACAGGCGTCGGCGCGGCTGGCTCCCCGCGCTCGGGCGCCGAAGCTGGCACGGCCGCTTCCGGAGGCGGGGCGGGGACGGCGCTCGCGGCCTGCGGTATTGGCGGCGCGAAGGTATCCAACACCTCAATCATCGGAACGTAGGGAGGCGGCTCAACGAGCGGCGCGTGAGTCAACCCGCCGGCGACGGGCGCGGACAAGTGCTCGACGCCCTCGGTGCCGACGGCCTCCGTCTCGACAAGCGCGGGGACGACGGCAAGCGACTCGTCTACCAAAGGCAACGCCGCCGGGCTGAAGGTGAGCGTGAAAACATGCTCGGGGGTCAGACCCTGTGTCACCGTCGTGCGGACGTCCACCCTGGCCCGCGAGGTGCCGCGAACATTGATAATGGTGTTCGCCCGGAGCACATTCAGACGCGGATCAATCGTGGTCCGCTGCACGCTCAGCGCGCTCGCCCCCGTGTCGGCGGCAGGAGCGTCCGAATACGTGAATAGCGCTTCGATGGCCGAATCGGCCGCGCCGCCCGGCATGTCGGCGGCGGCTCTCATGGAGTCAAAAGTCGTCTGCGTCGAAACCTCAAAAACGTTGGCGATCGCGAGCGTGTCGGCTTCGAGATGGAACCCGCCGCTTCCGGTTTGCAGCCCCGTCGCCAGCGCGAGGACGTAATTCTCGTCCGGATGCTGGTCGATCAAGCCGGGGAGCAAATAGTCCGAGAAAGCGTCGCTCCGGCTGAGCGCCCGCGTCGCCGGCAGATCGCGCCTTACCGGCGTCGCGCGGCGCTTGAGGTGGAACGCCAACCGCGTCGGGTTGCGAAACGTGAGCGCGTCGCGACCGGGAAGCGACTGCTCTACTTTCGCGTCCAGAAAGGCGGCAACGGAGCGCCCGGAGTTTGGATCGAACGCGAAGACGGCCTCGGCGGATGCAAACAGGTCGTCGGAGGCGGGGAGGACTCTTACAGACAGCGTCGTATCGAGGGACAGACCGAACGAGTTCGTCGTCCGTATCGTCAGCGGGATGGTCGTGGGGACGCTATTCTGAAAGACGACGGAGGTCGTGACGTTGCCCCGAGCGTCCACCGCGAACAACTCAGCGGAGGGACCGATCACCTTGTAGGAGTGTGTCGCGCCCAGGTTTGGATCGGTAGTAGAGAGCGTGCCGATCGTCGTACCGGCCGGCCGGAACGCCTCGACCGAATCGCCTTTGAGGGAGATTCCTGTCGGCGGCGTCGCACTCGGCTGTACGGCAAACTGGAGTAATTGCGTGAAGGAGAAGCCGAGCACGTCTTCCGATTGCACGACGAGCGTGTAGGTTCCCGGCAGCAGGAGGGGGCCAGTCGTCACCAGCTGGTCGCCGACGACGCCGAACAGGTGGCTGTGTGTGCCGCCCAAGATTCGGTAGCTAAACGACGCGGCGTTCGGGTCGGTCGTGCTCAGCCGGCCGATGAGGGAGCCGGGTCGCGCACCGGTGGTCAGCGGGGCGCCGCCGGTGGTAAGCGTGATACCGGTCGGCGTCGCCGTGCTGGGGTTGACGTTGATGTTGTAGGACGTGTTCACAAATGTGCCGGCACTGCTTCCGGTCCGTGTGACGCTGTTGCCTGCCCTGAGGTTCCGGAGGACGGTAGTGGGACCGTATCGCGAAGTCTTCGTCCTCTTCACCCTATCATATGCCGTCCCGATGGTCTTCGTAAAGACGCGCTTCGTCCCCAGAATATTGCGCCCGTCGCCAGCCTTGTTTCCGTTTCGCGTACCGCAAGCTGAAAAAAGTTCAAACCAGTTCTTGCTGACAGCTAATAGCTGATAGCTATCAGCTATTAGCCCAACTGGTTTTGAGAGGCGGCTAATCTGGTGCGGCTTGGTTGCGTTATTTAAAGAGTTGACGTCGGCCGCACCGGGCGATAAATCTTCCCTACCTGTCGGACAACGTGGCCAGAGGGCGGACACCCCTCGAATAACCGGACCGGAAGAGGCGTCGAGAACAACGGAGTTCTTTCCCGCCGATCGGCGTCGGAGAGCGTCTGTCCACAACCATTCACAAGGGGGAAAACCGAGATGCGCACCGCGAAGTACTGGCTCCTGGCGGCTCTGACCGTCAGCCTCGTCGGCGTCAGCGTCGCCGAAGAGAAGAAGGAAGACAAGAAGCCGGCGTCGATCAAAGAGGTCATGAAGAAGTTCCACGGCGGCAAAAAGGGCGAGACACTCGCCGACAATTTCGCGGCGGGCAAGACGACCGAGGAAGAAACGAAGAGCGTTCTGCAAGCGTACGAAGACCTCGGCAAGAACAAGCCGCCGAAGGGCGAAGAAGACGCGTGGAAGGAAAAGACCACCGCCCTCCTCAACGCGGCCAAGGATATCGCCGCGAAGAAGGAAGGCGCCAAGGATGCATTCTCCAAGGCGATCGCTTGCGGCGCTTGCCACGAAGCGTTCAAGCCCGCGAAGCCGAAGTAGATGATGAAACTGCGGTGGGCCTGCGCCGCTTGCGGTTTAGCGGGAACTCCCGCTAAGCCGCAAGCGGCGCAGACAGGAGACCATTAATGATGCGACGGACGGCAACCCTACTGGGGCTGGCGGCGCTGCTGGTCTGGCTCAGCGGCCGGACGGCGGCCGAGGGCGAGAAGGCGTCGGAACTCAAGGAGACGATGAAAAAGGTCGGCGACGGCTCGTCGGGGCTGTTCACCAAGCTCGGCCGCGAGCTGCGCGATGAGGAACCGGTCTGGGACGACGCCCGCACGATGAGCAAGGAAATCGTTCGCTTGACGGCCGGTCTGGGCAAGTTTACGCCGCCACAAGGCGACCAGGCGTCGTGGCAGAAGTTCTCGAAGGACTTCGCCGAAAGCATGGCCGCCCTCGACCAGGCGGTCGCGAAACGCGATCGAACCACTGCCTTCGCCGCCTGGAAAAAGATGGAAGCGCAAACCTGCGTGAACTGTCACAAAGTGCATCGGAAATGATTTCTCCGGGGGGGTCGCCATGATTGACGGGCCGTCCCTGGTTGCCGCCCTGAAAGCATGTGGGGTGACCGATGCCGTCTGGATCCCCGATAGCGAACTCGGCCGCTGGGAGCCGGCGCTGCGCGACGACCCAGACCTCCGTTTGATCCGCGTCTGCCGCGAGGGCGAGGCGTTCGCCGTCGCGGCCGGACTGCTCCTGGGCGGCAGGAGGCCGATCATCCTCATCCAGTGTACCGGCCTGTTCGAGGCCGGCGATTCGCTGCGCAACTTCGTCCACGATCTGAAACTGCCGCTCTTCTGCATCGTCGGCGTTCGCAGCTGGTACGCCCATCAAAAGGGCGCGAGCACCGACACGTGCCCCCTCTTCACCGAACCGATCTTGCGCGCGTGGCAAATCCCTTACGTTCTGCTGCGGAGCGACAGCACCGCCGCGGACGTGGCGACTGCATATCAGCAGGCGCGGGCCGAGCAGCGCGCCGGAGCGGTGCTGTTGCCGGAGTGAACGCGCACTCGCCAGAGAGCCAATCATGATGACCCAGGCCGAAGCGCTGGCAGTGCTGGCCGCTCACCGCGGCGACAAGATCGTCGTCACGACGATGAGCGCCGTCGGCATCTGGCCGAAGTATTCCGACACGCCCCTCGACTTCGCCTATCTCCCTTCCGCGATGAGCCAGGCGCCCGGCCTGGGTTTGGGTCTGGCCCTGGCGCAACCTGGCCGCGGCGTGGTCGTCGTCACCGGCGACGGTTCGACGCTGATGAACCTGGGTGCTCTGGTAACGCTGGCGACCAACCCTGCGGACGTGTACCTGTTGATCCTCGACAACGGTCTCTACGAGGTGACGGGCGGTCAGCAGACGGCCGGGACGGGCCACGCCGATTTCGCCCAGTTGGCCCGAGGGGCGGGTATCCAGCGGGTTTTCACCTTCGAGACGTTGACGGCCTGGCAGGCGGGCGCGGCCGAAGTCTTCACCGGGTCTGGACCAGTGGTCGTGTGGCTGAAGGTCGAAGGACGACTGGGCCAGTCAACTCCGAAGGCTCCACGCCCGATGGCGGAGCAGATTGGCCGATTGCGTGAAGCGCTGGGTATCGCGCTATGAAATGGTTTCTCAGCGTCCTGATGATCCTGCTGGCGGCTCTGCTGCTCGAATCCGGACTGCTCGCCTACGCCGCTTACGTTCTGGTCGGTCTACTCCTCGTCAGCCGCGCGCTTGCCCGCAACTGGGTCGGCCAGCTTTCCGTCGCGCGCCGCTGCCGTCTGATCGGACGCGACAACGAGAAATCCATTCCCGACGGCCTCACGGCGGAAATCGGCGACCGCGTCGCGGTGCGGCTGGTCGTGCGCAACAACGGCGCCCTGCCGGTGCCGTGGGTGCTTCTTGAAGACATGCTGCCGCGCCACGCCCTCGACCCGCGCTTCCCGCGCCTCAAGGTCGTCAAGGGCAAGCGCCTCCAGATCGGCATGTTGCGCGGCGGCAAGGAAACGACCGTCCGCTACCAGATCGAGTGCCTGCAACGCGGTTACTACCAGATCGGCCCGCTCGTGATGGAGAACGGCGACCTCTTCGGATTGCATCGCCGTTTCCGCGTCGATCCGCTGCGCCGCTTCCTGCTCGTCTACCCGAAAACTGTGCCACTGCTCGGTTACGACCTGACCTCACGCCGTCCGATTGGCGACGTGCGCCTGACGCACCGCCTCTACGAAGACCCGACGCGCATCGCCGGAGTGCGCCCCTACGAGGCGGGAGACCCGCTGAATCGCATCCACTGGCGGGCGACGGCGCGGACGGGGGCGCTGCACTGCAAGGTGTACGAGCCGTCGTGCCTGGCCGGGGCGACGCTGGTGCTCGACTTCCACGCGACCGGCTATCACGCGCGCGGCGAACCCTGGCGCTCTGAATTAGCGATTACCGCCGCGGCATCGCTGGCCCACGCCGTCTTCGAGATGGGCCAGCAGATCGGCCTCGTCACCAATGCCGGCGACGCCTCGACGCGCTTGCGCGCCTTCGATGCGACTCCGTCACCGGAGAGCCGGGCCGAGGCTCAAGCGAAGGCCGCCATGGCGGAAACGGCAGACAGCGTGCGCCCGTTGATCGTCGAGACGAAGCGCGGGGCCGAGCAGATTCGCCGCATCCGCGAGATGTTGGCCCTCGCCGAGTTGACCGACGCGCTGCCCCTCGCCGCCTTACTGCGCGAAACCCAGGGTCGGCTGCCGCGCGACGCGACGGTGATCGCCATCCTGCCGTCGGTCAGTATCGAGGCCGCGGTAGCGCTCGGCAGTCTGCGGCGGCTTGGCTTCGCGGTAACGGTAGTGCTGGTGATGCTCGACGACAACGCCCTGGAGACGGCGTACACCCAGCTGCTGAGCGTCAACTTGCGCGATGTGCGCCATCTCAAGAACGAGGCGGCGCTGCCGGATTTGTGCCGGATGTCGATCGATCGGTCGGCGCCGTATCAGTTGGCGTAGGGCTTCACCGGGCCGGAGCGCGAGATGATTTGATGGACAAGATAAGGCGTAAACGTCGGACGCGCGAACACATCCTTGCGGATCTGAGCGTCCACCACGTTGTGGGCTATGTCCTTCGTTGCGGCTGGGTTGTTAAGCAGACCGTGCAGGACTACGGCATCGATCTCCTGCTCACCACTTTCGATCGGGATGGAGAAATCCAAGAGGGAAATGTCTTGCTGCAACTCAAAGCCTCGGATCGGCTGAGGGTTAGGCCGGGACAGACTACGGTGGCATTCCGGCTTGATCGCCGCGATCTGGCATTATGGTTGCACGAGTTGTTGCCGGTCATGTTGATCGTGTACGATGGGCGGAAGGACATTGCCTACTGGATTTATGTCCAAAGTTACTTCCGCCGCTTGAAGGGATTCAACCTGTTCAGCGCCGGCGAGACCGTCACCGTTCGCCTGCCGACCGCGAATGTTGTTTCCGTAGCGGCTATCCGAAGGTTCGCACGCTTCCGCGACAATGTCTTCGCCCAAGCAAGTGAGGTGGTCCATGACGAAGGTGAAGCCGATCCCTTTCTCTGACCTGAAAGCGCTTATCGAGCGTGTCGGGTTCGTGGAGAAACTCGTTCCAAAGGGGCGCGTCTTCAAACACCCCGAAGAAGGCTTGCTCCTTTATCGATTTTATAACGACAACGAAACCGTCGCTAATCACGACATCGTGTCTACTCGCATGTTCCTCGACATGCGCGGCGTTCTCGAAGCCGACGATTTCGACGCCGCGCTCCTTAGGGCAGACACACCGGCCTGAAACGTCAGCCCAACTCCGCCACCCGCTCCCGATCATCCAGCAGATACATCGGCCGGCCCTGGTGATCGGGCAGCGTCGTCACCGGGTCGATACCCAGGACATGATACAATGTCGCCAGCACGTTTTGCGGTGTGTAGGCGTGCCCCTTCGGCCGCTCGCCGCGCGCGTCGGTCGCCCCGATCACCTGACCAGTCTCGAAGCCGCCGCCCGCCATCAGCGCGAAGCCAGACTGTGGCCAGTGGTCGCGGCCGCCGGTGGTCCCGCGTTGCGTGCCGATCCGCGGCGTTCGACCCATCTCACCCCAGACCACGACCGCCACGTCCTTGTCGAGGCCGCGCTCGTGCAAGTCGGTGACGAGGGAGTGAATCGAGCGGTCGAGCTGCGGGGCGACGATTCGCAAGCATTCAAAGATATGGTCGTGGTGGTCCCACTGGCCGTTGCACTTCTGGGGAAGGTCGTGGTTCTGCGGCGTGAGCGTGACGACCGGCACTCCCGCTTCGACCAGGCGACGGGCCTGGAGGTACTCCGTGCCCTTGCCGTATTTCTCGCGGGCGCTCGCCGGTTCCTTGGTCACGTCGAAGGCATCGCGGGCCTTGTTGCTGGTAATCATTTCCAGCGCCTGCGAAGTGAAGGCGTCCATCCCGGCCATGCTGCCGCGCGCGTCGTCGAGGTCGCGCTGGAGCGTGTCGAACGTTTCCAATAGCGAGCGGCGATTGGTCAAGCGCTCGATCGACACGTCGCGCACTAATCCGAGGTTCGTGGCCTTCGTTCCGGGGATGTACGCCTCGTGCGCCTTGCCGAGGAAACCGGGATGACCGACGTGATTGGCATCGCCGAGGTAAACATTGGGCGGCAGTGCGCCGAGGACGCCAGCGTCGCTGCGCAGCTTGCTGACCACGGAGCCGATGGACGGCCGATCGCCCTTCAGAAAACCGCTGTAGAGCTCCGGCGCGGTGTGGCCTTCCTGCTGGAACTTCATGTTGCGGATAATGGCCAGCTTGTCGGCGATTTTCGCCTGCATCGGCATCAGCTCGCAGATGTCCATGCCGAGTACGTTGGTCTTCATCGGCTTAAACTCGCCGCGGTACTCGACCGGAGCGTCGGGCTTCATATCGTACAAGTCCATGTGACTGGGGCCGCCATTCAAGTAGACCATGATGATGGCTTTGCGGCGCTTCTCGGAAGCGACGGCCCCAGACGCCCGCAGCCGCAGCAGGTCGGCCAGCGTCAGTCCGCCGACGCCGAGGGCGCCGACCTTGAGAAAGTCACGGCGCGACAGGCCGTCACAAAGAGCGTGTTTCGAGCCGCGGAATGTCAGCATGCGAAGCCCTCTATCATGTTTACGGTTCGCGCGAACCCCAAACTTAGAACAACTCAAGCACAGGTTGGCCGCTGCTCGCCGGGCGCGTGAATCCGTCCGCCGCGAGACGCGTTTCCGGCGGCACTCCGAGGGCGTGAAATAGCGTGGCCCCAAAGCGCTCCGGCGTGATCGGACAATCGCGGACATAGCCGCCCTGCACGTCCGAAGCGCCGTACACCTGCCCGCCGCGAATGCCAGCCCCCGCCAAGAGCGACGTGTAGCACGACGGCCAGTGATCGCGGCCGGCCTTGACGATCTTCGGTGACCGGCCGAACTCGCCGACCAGCACCACCAGCGTATTCTCCAGCATGCCGCGCGTTTCCAGATCGACGAGCAGGGCGGCGACGGCCTGATCGAGATTCGGCAGGGCCCAGCCCAGCCCGAACGCCCCGGTGCCAAACATGCTGCCCAGTCCGGCCCCATCGCCGTGCATGTCCCACGTCTGCACGTTGCGAAACTTCTCCGTCGCCGGCGTACCCGCCCAGGCCGTGACGCTGACCAGGCGCACGCCCGCTTCAATCAGTCGGCGCGCCATCAGCAGGTTTTGTCCGAGCGGGTGCCGGCCATAGCGTTCGCGGAGCGGCACCGGCTCGCGCTCCAGGTCGAACGCTCGCCGCGCTTCCGGCCCGGCGACCAGATCGACGGCACGTTGCTGAAAGCGCCGCATCCCACCATCCGACGAATCCAGGGCGTTGAGGAGATCCCAGCGCCGGGTCAAGCGGGCCTGCGAGCTGTCCTGCGGCGGGTCGAACGCGGTCACGCGGAAACCCGGGGCTGACGGGTTATCGAGGTCGGTGCCGATGCGCAGCGGGCTGTAGGTCGCACCGAGAAAGCCGCCGGTGAGATAGCGTGGTTGCACGTCGCCGGCCAGGTTCTGCACCCAGACGTAGGATGGCACGTTGCGCGTGGCCGGTCGCACCTTCGCCATGACCGAGCCGAAGTACGGCGTCTCCGCGGTCGGCTGGGCGTGGCCCGTCATGCAAACGTGCATCCCGCCGTCATGCCCGCCGTTGCCGTGCGTCATCGACCGAACAAGCGTGTAGCGGTCCGCGAGGGAGGCGAGCCTGGGCAGCAACTCACCCAGGCGCACGCCGGGGACCGTAGTGGCGATCGGCTTGTAAGGGCCACGGATTCCCTCCGGCGCGTCCGGTTTGGGGTCGAAGGAGTCGAGATGCGAGCAACCGCCGTACTGGACGATGAAGATGCACGATTTCTCGGTGCGCAGCCGCGATGGCTCTCCCGCGCGCAGCAGATCGGGCAGGCTCAGCCCGAGTGCGCCGATGCCGCCGACTTGCAGCAGCCGGCGGCGGGTCAGCGGGCCGATGTTCTCCGCAGTCCTCATGTGTCACCTCCCGGCACTGGCATCCTCACGATGAGTGTAACCTCCGGACCAGCCCATGTCACGGGCGCAGAGAAAGCAAGCATTCGGTAAACCAGTCTACAGCAGCTGCAATGGCCAGCTGCTCGGTTTCGGCTACAACGGTTGGCATGGCCGCCGAGCGTTCCAACACGGTTCTACCGGAAGCCGAGCGGCTGGCCGTGCCTCTCCAGCCACCGACC
>JBBQPD010000046.1:0-14674 GCA_038331535.1 Gemmatales bacterium
GGGTTGGCCCGCCTTATCGCCCGGCCAGGTGGCGTTGCGCGGCAGCAGAAATTCGCGGCCCAGCGGCACGATCTTCGGCCGGCTTTCCGCGAGGCTCGGCCGGTAGCGCGCCGCTCCGTCCGGCCCCGGCATGACCTTGACTAGCCCCTCGAACAGCAGCTCGACCGCCCGTAGTTCCGAGTCGGTCGTGGCCCGCGCCGGCGAGAAGAAACGCGGCAATTCGCGGACGCCAACCCGTAACACGGGGTATTTCCCGTTCACCATCGTGCGCAGGTCGCGCAGCTCCTGGGACTGCGGATCAAGCTCGGTGGCTAATTGCAGTAGTTCCTCGGCTTGAGGGAGTTGCTTGTCGTCCACCGCCTTTTTCGCCTGGGCCAGAAGGTGGCCTGCCTGCTGGCGCAGGTTCGCTGCGATGCCCTGCACGGCCGGGTTGGCGGGGAACTGGTCGAGGATCACGCGCACCTGCTGCCGCACTTCGCGCAGCCGAGCGGTTTTGATGGACGGTTCGTTCAGCGCCTTCAGCAGCAGCTCGCCCAGGGCATTGGCGATGCGCACCTGCTCGGCCTCGGACTTGTAGGTCGTCGTCAGCTGCCGGGTCAGGTCAGCCGCCTCACCCCAGTCTTTCGCCTCGCCCGTCTCACGCACTTCCTCGAGGAGGACGTTGAGCATCTCCTTCCGCAGCTCGTTCCCCAGAATCTTCCAGTCCTCGCCGCGCCGCGCCGTCTCGTGAAAGCTGAGGGTGGAGCTAAGAATCTGTTCCGCCGCTGACAGGCGCTCGTGGCGCAGCAGATCCTTGTCGTTGGCCAGGACTTCGACGACGGCTGCGTGCGCGAGCTGTTCGTAGTGGCGCACCCTTTCGACGGCGGCGGTGTTGATGGTGTGCGCCTTGCCGGGCTTCCACTCCGCCTCGAACGGCGTTACCTCGACGCCGCCGCGGATTTTGTCGGTCCGCTCGGCGATGTAGAGGTCGAACGGCTGCACGCGCTCCTTGCGGTCGCTGCCGTTGAAGATGACCAGGTCGTGCGGCACTTCCAGGTCGCGGTAAATCTTGCGCAGGTAGCCGGACTTCGCCTCGCGGGCGGCGACTTTCAGGTCGGACACGGGGCGCGGGAACATGCGCGCCGTCCTGTCGATGACGTCCGGTTCCTCGACGCGCAGCACCGGCTTGCCCGGCTTGTAGGTGTCGTCCTCCTCCTCGACGCGCATGCCCTTGTCGGCCGGCTTCTTCTCCGGCGGTTTCTCGTCGTCCCGACCCGGAAGGGCGGCGGTCGCGCCGGCCAACAGGGCAGCCAGAACGAACCAGCGAAGTGGACGGCTCAAGGAGATACGCGGCAGAGACATGAATCGCGCCCCTGTTGGGAAGTCCGGAACGAGCCAGGTGATGGTAAGATTATAACCGGAAGTGAAGTGCTTTGCACCAAGATAGAGTCGGCTGGGAAGGACCGGTGGACGGTGAAGGAAATCGTCTTCGAAGAAATCGTTGATTGCGAAACGAGATCAGCCGACGTAGCATGACGAACCGACCAAACCTTTGCGGACGGACTCACCCGCGATGAAGACTGCACTGCATTCCGTCAGCTACGCCGGCGTCTGGGCCGGACAGGCGCGCCTCGCGCTCGACGATTTCCTCGCGCGGGCCAAGGCACTCGGCTACGATGCCGTCATGCTGATGGCCAAGCGACCGCATCTTTCGCCGCTCGACTTCGACGCCGACGCGCGCCGCCGGCTGCGCGACCGGCTGACCGCCCTCGGCCTGAAGGTTGCCTGCCTGGCGGGGTATACCGACTTTTCGATGGGCGCCGATCGCCCCGATATTCCGTCGCGCGAAATCCAGATCCTTCACGTCCGCGAGCTGTGCCGGTTGGCGCGCGACCTCGATTGCGACCTGGTGCGCGTCTTCACCGGCTACGACCACCCGGCGGCGACTTACGATTCGCTGTGGAACGGCTGCGTGGCGTCGCTGAAAGAGTGCGCCCGCCTCGCCGCCGCGTTTGGCGTGACGGTCGGCGTGCAGAATCATCACGATGTGGCCGGACACTGGCAGAGCCTGCTCGACCTGCTGACTGACGTGGACGAGCCGAACTGCAAGGCGATGTTCGACGCCTGGGCGCCGGCGCTGCACGGCGACGACCTCGCCGCTGCCGCGCGAGCGCTGGCCCCGCACATGGTCCATACGACCGTCGCCGACTACGTGCGCCGTCCGCGTTTCCGTTACCAGCCGCCGCTGGTCAATTTCGCGCGCGAACCGGACGCCGTCCGCGCCGTGCCGATGGGGGAAGGGTTCATCGATTACCGTGCGTTCTTCCGCGTCCTGAACGAGTGTGGTTATCGGGGACACGTCGCGTATGAGATGTGTTCTCCCCTGCGCGGCGGTGGGAGCGAGGAGAACCTCGACCGCTGCGCGCGGGGATTCCTCGAATACATGCGCACCGTCCCGTGAGGAATTGCCGCTTGCGGCTTAGCGGGACGCGCCGCTAAGCCGCAAGCGGCGGAAGGGAGCGCTTCGTGACGACCGTCGCCAACGTTGTCGATTTCCTGGACCTCGCCAATCCGTCGTCCCTCGCCGCGGAGTGGGACAACGTCGGCCTGCTGCTCGGCGAACGCGGCGGGGCCGTGACGCGCGTGCTGACCTGCCTGACCGTGACACCCGAGAGCGCCGCCGAAGCCGTCGAGGACGGGGCGCAGCTGATCGTCACGCACCATCCCGTTCTCTTCCGGGCCGTCAAGCGTCTGACCGACGCGACCTCCGAAGGGCGCATGCTGTTATCGCTCATCCGCGCCGGCGTCGCCGTCTACAGCCCACACACGGCGTTCGACAACGCGGCCGGCGGTATCAACGAAGCGCTGGCCCGCCGGTTGGGACTGACGAACCTTGTCCCCTTGCGGCGCCGCGACGATGTGCGCTTGTGCAAGGTCGTCGTCTTCGTGCCGGACAAGGATTTGGCGAAGGTGTCCGACGCCCTGTTCGCCGCGGGCGCGGGCAACATCGGCCAGTATCGCGAGTGCAGTTTTCGCCTCGCCGGCACCGGCACCTTCTTCGGCACCGATGAGACAAAGCCGACCATCGGCGCGAAAGGGCAGCGGGAAGAGGTCAACGAATGGCGCCTGGAAGTCGTCTGTCCCGAGCGCGGCGTCGAGGCCATCGTCGCCGCAGTGCGGCAGGCGCATTCCTACGAGGAGCCGGCCTACGACGTTTATCCGCTGAAACCCGGAACGTCCGCGCTCGGCGAAGGGCGCGTCGGCGAATTGAAGAAGCCGATGGCGCTGCGAAAATTGGCCCGCGCGACGAAGACAGCCCTGAACGCCGGGGCGGTGCAGGTTGTCGGCGACGGCGAGCGCGGAGTGCAGCGCGTGGCCGTGGCGTGTGGTGCGGCGGGTGAATTTTTGGCCGACGCGGCGCGGGCGAAAGCCGATGTGTTTCTCACAGGGGAGATGCGCTTCCACGATTACCTGGATGCACAGGCGCGCGGCGTGGCGCTCTTGTTGCCGGGACATTACGCGACGGAGCGTTTCGGCGTTGAGGAGTTGGCGGAGCGAATCAGTCGGCAATGCCCCGAGGTGACGGCGTGGGCCAGCCGGCGCGAAAGCGACCCGGTACACTGGGTGTAATTGCCGCTTGCAGCTTGGCGGGAGCGGAGGAAGCCATGCTGGCGGACCAAAGCACACGCAGCGCGAGAACGTTAGTTAGCCCGACGCGCCAGCGCGGGAACAACGGACCCCCTCATGCATCCAGTTAAGGGTATTGCAACAGAAACTCCGGGAGTAGGACAGCTGGCACGCTGGCCAGCCCGTAACGCCGTGTTCGATGCCCAGGGGCGACGCTGGAAGCTACACGCGTTCCTGCGTGCCCAGGCGGGTGGCCGCGTCGATACCTGGGTGGAAGTGGGTACGCGCTGGCGGCTGCGTCTGCGGTTGCTGGCTGGGCGGGTGCCCGAGGCGGTCGCCGCGGTACGGCGGCGGCGGCAGCTCCAACGGGCGCAGCAGAGCGGGCGGCCGGTCAGCGCCGCCCAGGCGGAACGGGTCGGTTGGATGGTGCGGGTGACCAACGCGCCGGCGGACACGTTGAGCCTGCTGGAGGCGTGCGTGCTGGCGCGCGTGCGTTGGCAAGTGGAATGGGTCTTCCGGTTAGGCAAGAGCGGGGGCGGTTTGGACCAAGCGGCAGGCCACAAACCCTACCGGGTGTTGTGCGCGTTGCTGGCCCAGTTACTGGGGTCGGTGGTGCAACACGGGCTGCTGCTGACGGCGGGGCCCCCCCCGTGGCGACAGAGTCAGGTCCGCTCGGCCAAGCGCGTGCGGTCCGCGGCCGAGGCGCTGGCGCGTGCGTTACGGGATGTAGTGGCGTTGGAGCAGGAATGGACGAGGTTGCGACGGCAGCTGGGTCGGGTAGCGGGGAAGCAAAAGCGGCGGGGCAAGCCCGCCGCCTTCCAATTGATCGAGAATCCCTACAACTTGGAGGGCGAGTACCTTCCAGCTGCTTATCTGGATGCATGAGGGAGGAAGTCGGTCCCTCGCTTGCGCTTCGGGCTAACATCCTCGTGCCGTGGAAGGCTTCTGTCTGCCAGCTCTAATCGAGGTAGTGCGGAATCCACCGACCTGCTTTTCGAGCCGGAAACGAAAGCGCGGAAAGCCCCTCGCTTCCGCTTCCGGCTTGCCAGTCGGTCACACGTCACACAAGCGCACCGCCTGACGCAACCCTTCGAGCGGGTTGCGCGTCGGAATGAATTCCTGGCCGACGTAGCCGGTGTACTTGATCTCCAGCAGCTTCCGCAGGATCGGCGGATAGAGGATCTCTTGCGTGTCGTCCAGCTCGGCGCGGCCGGGATTCCCCGCCGTGTGAACGTGGCCGATAACGTCCTTGTTCTGCTCGATGCGCCGGATCACGTCGCCGTGCATGATCTGCACGTGATAGATGTCGAACAGCAATTGAATCCGCGGCGAACCGACCCGGCGAATGATGTTGGACAGGTAGTCGAGGTCGTCTCCCTGGTAGCCGGGGTGTCCCTTCATCGGATGAGAGCTGTCGCGCGTGTTCAGATGTTCGACGCAGACGTTGATGCCCTTTTTCTCCGCGTACAGGGCAAGCTCCTTCAGCCCCTTGACGCACTGCTCGGCCCCCTCCTCGCGGCTGATCTCGCCGCTCTTCGGATCGTCGGCATTCTTCCACTTGTAGCCGGTGAAGGCGATGACCGCGGGGAAGCGCGCGTCGGCACAGGCGTCGATCGTCTTCTTCGTCGTGGTCAGAACCTCGTCGTGATAGCGCGGATTATTGAAGCCCTTCATGAAGGGGGCGCCCGGCATCCCGTTGGGAGCCAGTGCGCAAATCAGACCGTATTTCTTCAGCACGTCCCAGTGGGCCGGCTCGACGATCTCGACGGACGGACAGCCCAACTCCTTGGTGATCCGGCAGGTCGTTTCGATGTCCCACTTTTCGCCGGCGGAGTTGAAGCACCAGAACACGATGGACTGCTTGATCCGCCCGTTTTGGACCGCCTTCCCCTCGGCGGCCGCGGCGCTCTCGGCTGTCAGCGGGGCCAGCGCGCTGGCCGCACCAGCCGCCGCGACGCCGCGCAGCAGATTGCGCCGGCTCACGGAATCGGCGCCGGAAGCTTCGATGTGTTCGCTCATGATGTCACCCTGGTGAGAGGAGTTTGAATCGCCGCTGTTGTTGTCGCATGTCGTCACGCAGGTTGCAAGACTTGAAGATGCACGGCCGCGACCAGGTCTTTGACGCGCAACCGATACGCGGCCATGTGCGGTGCAGCAAGGTGCGCCCGTAGTGCATCGAGACTGGCCCACTTCTCGACCACCGTGACAAAGTGTGGGCGCGTCGGCAGCTGGGCTGCGTGCCCGGTAGGCAGGTCGATCGTCGGCCCATAGTCCACGCAACCGTCTTCCACGCGCACCAGCGGCACGAGCTTGCGGAACTCTTCCAGGAAGGCGTCGCGCTTGCCCTCGACCACCTCGATGGTCGCGATCACATGAATCATGTGGAACCTCTCCTCTCAGGGTTGTGCGAGCAGGTCGGCCAGCAGTCGGGCCGGGTGCAACGCTTCTCGGCCGGCGAAATGAGCGATTTGCAGACGGCACGACAGACCCGATGCAACCACCACATCCGCCGCCCCTGCCTTGCGCACTTCCGGGAATAGGCGCTGTTCGCCGACGAGGCGCGAGACGTCGTAATGCTCTCTTTCATATCCAAAAGAGCCGGCCATGCCGCAACAGCCCGCGTCGAGATCGACGACCTCTGCTCCGGGAACGCGCCGCAACAGGCGCAGGCTCGCGGTCATGCCGACGAGGGAACGCTGGTGACAATGGCCCTGAACGAGAAGGCGTTTCGGACCGGCGCGGAATGGCGACGCGGAGTCGGTCAGGAGTCGATCGAGCAACTCTTCAAAGGTCAGGCAGGCCGCGGCCACGGTCTCAGCCTGCCGGCGCAACTCGCCGCGCAGCAATGCCGGGTAGTCATCTTTGATGGTCAGAATGCAGCTCGGTTCACAGGCGACGATCGGTGCTCCAGCCACCGCCCACGGGTATAAAGCCGCCACGTTTTGGCGTGCGAACTCGACGGCCTCGGAGAGAAGCCCGTTGGAAATCATCGGCCGGCCACAGCAGCGGAGCGTCTGCGGGCCGAGGGAAACCGAACATCCCGCTCGATTCAGCAGGCGCACGGCTGCCAGGCCGATTTCCGGCTCGTGGTAGTTCGTGAACGTGTCGGGAAAGAGCAAGGCGCGCTGGGGATGTTGCTCGGACTTTCCTTCAGACAGAAATTGTCGCGAGAACGAGCTTCGTGCAAAGGCGGGCGGGCAGCGGCGCCGATCGATGCTGAGCAGTTTCTCGCCGAGCCAGCGCGCCGCCCGGCTGCGCAGCACCCAGTTCGACACGGGCGCCAATCGGCTGCCCCAACGGCTCAGCCGGGCTACGTGGCCGAAGACGCGGTTGCGCCAGGGCAGGCCGTGCTTGGCGTAGTACTGGTGCAGAAACTCGGCCTTCAAGCGGGCCATGTCCACGTTCGTCGGGCACTCGCTCTTGCACGCCTTGCATTCCAGGCAGAGGTCGAACGTTTCGAAAAGAGCCGGGTCCGTCAGGCCGCGCAGGTCGCACTGTCCGGTCAGCGCCAGGCGCAGGGCGTTGGCCCGGCCGCGCGTGCTATGCTGTTCCTCGGCCGTCGCTCGATACGAGGGACACATGCTGCCGCCGCGTTTCTTGCGGCATTCGCCGACGCCGGCACAGAGTTCCGCGGACCGGACCAGCCCGCCGTCGGCCGAGAAGTCGAACGTCGTCGGCACCTCCGGCGTCACGTAAGCCGTGCCGAAACGCAGGTTCGCCGTCAAAGGCGGCGCGTCCACAATCTTGCCGGGGTTGAGCAAACCCTGCGGATCGAATGTCCGTTTCAGTTCGCGGAAGGCGGCGTAGAGAATCGGGCCGAACATCTTCTCCTGAAACGGACTGCGCACGAGTCCGTCGCCGTGTTCGCCGGAGAGCGCGCCGTGATATTTCAACACAAGGTCGGCCACTTCCTCGGCGATAGCCTGAAAGCGCTGAACCCCGGCCGCCGTCTTGAGGTCGATCACCGGCCGGACGTGCAGGCAGCCCACCGAGGCGTGAGCGTACACGCCTGCCGTCGTTCCATGCCGGGCGATGATGGCGAGAAACTCGGCGATGTAATCGCGCAGGCACTCCGGACGGACGGCGGTGTCCTCGACGAAGGAAATGGCCTTGGCGTCGCCTTTCTCGGCCATCGACAGGCCGAGCGCCAGCGTGCGCAACTTCCAGATGCGTTGTTGGGCGCTGGCGTCGGTAGCCTGGAGGTAGTGATAGCCGAGTCCGCTCCGCCGCAGTTGAGTCTCCAGCGCGTGCAGACGATCTTTCACTACCGCAGGCTGATCGGCATAGAACTCGATGATGAGGATGGCGCCCGGATCGCCGTCGAGAAAGTCGCGCAGCCGCGACGCATCCGGATTCAGCCGGGTGCTGTCGAGAATATACCTGTCCATCACCTCGACCGCGGCGGGCTGGTGCGTCAGGATGCTCGGCGTCGCCGCGAGCGCGTCCAGCAGGTCGTGAAATTGCACGACGAGCAACGCCTTGGCCCTCGGCAGCTTGACGAGCCGCAGCTTCGCTTCGACGACAATGCCGAGCGTTCCTTCCGAGCCGACGAATAGATGGGCGAGGTTGAATGCCTCCGCATTGGTCAGCGCGTCAAGGTTGTAGCCGCCGACGCGGCGCAGAATTTTGGGATAACGCCGCTCGATTTCGTCCGCATTGTCCAGGGCGAGACGGCGGGCCGCGCGATAGCAACTTCCTTCGCGGTTCTGTTGACCGCACTTGGCATCAAGTCCCGCCGGATCGAGCGATCGTGCTTCGAGGACACTACCATCGGAGAGCATAACGCGAACTTCGAGGACATGATCGATGGTTTTGCCGTGAATAATCGAGTGTGTGCCGGAAGAATTGTTGGCGATCATACCGCCGATCGTCGCCCGACTGGCGGTGGAGATGTCCGGCGCGAATTGCAGGCCGAGCGGCAACAGCTGCTGGTTCAAATCATCCAGGACGCAGCCCGGCTGAACGCGGACCCAGCGCTCCGCGGCGTTGATTTCCAGCACGCGATTGAAATATTTCGCGCAGTCCAGAATGACGCCGGGGCCGATCGCCTGCCCCGCCTGCGAGGTGCCGCCGCCGCGCGCCGTGATCGGCACGCCGAAGCGAGAGCATGTTTGCACCGTGGCGAGGATGTCGCTTTCGCCGCGGGGCAGCACGACGCCCAGGGGCACGATCTGGAAAACGCTGGCATCCGTGGAATAAAGGGCACGACTGAGTCGATCGAAGCGAACCTCGCCGGTGCAGCGGCGCGTCAACTCCTCCTGGAAGACGGCCGAGTCTGTTCGCTTCATCCTTCATCTCCGCCGCCGAGCTGCTTCATAAGCTCGTCCAGTTCCGGATCTTCATCCGGCGCTTCGGCCGGGGCGGGCGCCTTCGCAGCGACAGGAGGAGGAGGCGGTGAGGGACTGTCGAGTTCTCCCATCAGCGCGGCCAGCTCGGCATCTTCATCCGGCTTTGGCGCCGCGGCGGGCGGTGGTGCGATCGGTTGCGCCGCCGCACGGGCCGCAGGGGCGGCAGCCGTCGCCGGAAGGGGAGCCGTCACCGGAGTGGCCGCGACCGGTTGGGGCATCATGCCGATGCCGGCCTTCACTGACACCGGGGGCTTGCTCGATGGCAGCTGGACCATGCCCTGCTGCCCCCACTGACCGACGAGCGCGATCGGCGGCTGCCCTTTCTCCGGCTCCGCGAGCGAGTGGTAGCGTCCCAGCTGCAGCGCGTCGCGCCCCTTGACGCACAACAGCGGCATGATGCCCTGTTTGACCAGCGTCTCGGCCTCAACGCGCGTCAGCCACGATTCCGCCAGGGTCGCCTGCTGCTCGTCGTCCTCGGTGTAGACGTGCAGCGTCATGCCGCCGATTTCGGTTAATGGTCCCGGTTGGAATGACCAGCCCTGTTTCTGAAATGCCTGCGCCAGCAGGGCAGCCACAGCGAGAGACGGATTGCCCCAGAGGTACGGTTTGTCCTGTTTCAAACCGTGAAACTCCTCGAAGTCGAACTTGTCGATCGCTTTGGTATCGTGGCCGTAGGGCAGGCGCAGCAGGAAGCGCGGCGCCGCGAGACCGAGCAGCGACGCTTCCGGCAGTTGGCGAAGGGCCGTCCAGGTCGGCAGTGCGGCCGCGGCCGGCGCCGCCCCCCTAACGACGGCGCGCGGCGCGATACCGGTAAGGAACGGCGCGGCACAGCGGCGGGCCAGCCGTGCCATGCGGCCGAGCAGGTCGGCGTGCGCGGCCGTCTGGTCGAAGGAGTACAACCCGACCAGCAGCCCCCACGGCGCCGCCTTCGGCCCGCGGTTCGACTTCTCGATCAGCGCCTGATACAGCCCGCTCGCCCGCAGATCATCCTGCGCGGTCAGGTCTTTGGCAAGCTCCTCAAACGACAGATCGCAGAGAAACACCTCCACCAAAGTGCCCTTCAGGGCGCGGCGCAGCAGCCAATCGAGGCCGCGCCAGGCCGATTCCAGCTCCTGGAAATCGGCGTGATGCAGGATCGAGCGCATCAGCTCGCTCTTGCCGTCATCGCCGTGGTCCTCGAACGGATCGACCTTCTCGACGATCTCGTCGGGATGAAATTCGTCGAGCGCGGCGAAGCGCAGGATGGCCGTGCCGTCATCGACGGGCACACCGACCCGAGGGCCGAGCTTCGCCAGGATCGTGTCGAAGTTCTCGCGGTCGATCTTCAGAAGCCGGCGTTCGGAGCGGCCGCTGAAGTTGCCCAGGACGGCGATCCGAAAGGGTGTCTCCGCCGTCGGCGCTTCCGGCGCGAAGTCGTCCGCGAGAGTCCCGAAAGGGGTGGACATGGTGCTTGGGTTCCAAGTGTTTGTGGAGCAAGCCCGCAGCCGGCGGGGTGGTACGCCCTGAATGAAGGAAAGGGCGTGCTACCTCGCTGATCCTCAAGACGCTGCTTTGGCTGACAGCTATTAGCTGTTAGCTATTAGCTGTCAGCCAATCCTTGGGGTTCCTGCTTGGCTGTGTGGCACTTCCTCACGAAACCGGTGCCGCGTCCGCTCAAACTTGCAGGTTCTTCCAGATTTCGTCGGGCATCTGCCGGCCGCGGCGCGACGCCGTCAACGCCTTGAAAAAGGACGCGCCGTCGCGCCGCGATTCTTGCAGGAAGCCCGCGGCGATCAGGTCGTCGAGCAGCGCGCGGCCGGCGGTCCCGTCCAGCCCTGTCTCGGCCAGCGCGTCGGCGAGCGAAGCTTCCTCGCGGCGCATCAGCCAGAGCAGAAAAAGCCGCTGCCCATCCGGCAATTGCAGGACGTC
Source organism: Gemmatales bacterium (assembly GCA_038331535.1). Lineage (GTDB taxonomy): Bacteria > Planctomycetota > Planctomycetia > Gemmatales > Gemmataceae > JBBQPD01. The sequence continues at coordinate 10,863 of JBBQPD010000046.1, forward strand.
GGCCATCGTCCGGCGCGGCAGTTCAGGCCTTTGCGACATCGGGACGCCCTCGGGATCACTTCACGAGCTGTCGGGCGACGCTCTGAATCTCGCGCGTGAACGGATGATCGGGATGGAGCAGGCAAAACAGGCCGCTGCTGGCCAGGCGGAGCATGTCTTCCGAGAGCGGGAAGACGCCGGCCACCGTCGCCTTGTACGTCGCTTCCACCTTCTGCCGCAAGGCCGCGAAATCCATCGAGGGCAGCACCTTGTTCACGACCAGCAGCAGCTCCGGCACGTTCAGCTTGCGGGCGATCTCCACCGCGACCGCCGTCCCCTGGAAATCCTGACGATCCGGGCGCAGGATCAGGACGAGGTAGTCGGAGATGGCGATCGACAGCAGCGTCTCCTCGTTCAAACCGGGGTGCGTGTCGATGAACAAATAGTCGAGGCGCAGCTGCTCGATCAGGGCGTGAAAGCCGTCGTTGAGCATGCCGACGTCGTAGCCTTCGCGTAAAACGCGGGCGATCTCGCCGGCCTTGATGCTCGACGGGATGAGGAAGACGACGCCGCCGCGCGCCGCCACGGCGGGCAATGGAATCTCGTAGGCTGTCTCTTCGATCTGGCAGTTGCCCCAGAGGAAATCGTTGAGCGAGCGCGTGATCTGCACTTCTTCCAGGCCGAAGATGACGTGAATGCCCGGCGACTGAATGTCCGTGTCCACGATGCCGACGCGGCGCCCGCCCAGGGCCACGGTGGTGGCCAGGTTGGCGGTCATGTTCGATTTGCCCGTACCGCCGCGGAAGGAGTGGACGGACACGATCCTGGCCATGAAAGTTACTCCTGGGTCTTTCCGTGACGGTTGCGGAGGTGGGCGGCCTTCTGTTGCAGCAGGGCGAAATAATCGGTCTCGGTGATCTCGGCCACCAGCCGTGATTTACGCGATTCGTCAATCTCGATCCGCAACTGCTGCACTTCCTCCTTCAAGCGCGATTCGCGCTGGCGCACCTCGCCGACCATGTGCTGAAACATGCGGGCTAGCTGGCCCAGCGCATCGGGCCGGGCGGCCACGTCCTGCAATTGCTCGTCCTGAAAGGTGCCGCTTTCGACGGCGGCAGCCGCGGCCGTGAGGTTATCGACGTTGCGCAGGTAGCCAAGCTCCTGATCGCGCAGCCACTTCTTTTCCAGGCACGAATCGACGCGGGCACGCAGCAACAACGGGTCGAACGGCTTGGGCAAGTAGTCCTCGGCGCCAAGCTCGATGCACCGGGTCACGCTGCGCACGTCCTCCTGCGCCGATACCATCAGGACAGGCAGGTCATGGGTCGCCGCGTCGCCCTTGAGTTGTTCCAGAACCTGATACCCGTCCAGCACCGGCATCATCACGTCGAGCAGGACGAGGTCGAAGGCGCTGGTGCGAACCAACTCCAGCGCCCGCCGGCCGTCCTCGGCGACGACGACGGTGTGGCCCTGCCGTTCCAGTCGGCGTCGCAACGTCTCGCGGTTATCCTCGTTGTCGTCCACGACGAGGATACGACCCTTGCGGAGCGGGCGGGTGTCGTCCGAACGTGCCGGTGCCGCGGGGACGTTCGTGGCCTCCTTCAGTTCGTTCAACGTCATCGTCGCCGGAAGTTCGGGTACGCTCGATGTTGGCGGCGCAGCCACGGCGGCGCCGCGCAGGTCGGCCGGCAGCTGGATCGTGAACGTGGACCCTTTGCCCGGCTCGCTCTGTACGGTCACATCGCCGCCCATCATCTGGCAGAACTTACGGCTGATGGCCAGTCCCAGGCCGGTGCCACCGTACTTCTGCGCGATCCCGGCGTCGGCCTGGCTGAAGTTCTGGAACAGTCGCTGCATCTGTTCCGGCGTCATGCCGATGCCGCTGTCCGTGACGCGCCAGCGCACGCCCGGCCCCACCGGCAGCGCGACGCCCTCCGCCTCCAGGGCGATCGTCCCCTTCTCGGTGAATTTGCTCGCGTTGCTGAGCAGGTTGAACAGGCATTGCCGGATGCGCGTCACGTCCGAGTAGATCGTCGTCGGCAGGTTCTGGCAGCGCACGACCAGGGTGTTGCCGTTCTTCGCCACCAGCGGCCGCAGCGTCGTGGCGACCTCTTCGACCAGCTCCGTCGGCGACAGGGCGTCGATGGACAGCTCCATCTTGCCGGCCGCGATCTTCGAGAGGTCGAGAATATCGTTGATGAGCGTGAGCAGATGCTTGCCGGCCCGATGAATCTTTCCGAGGTCGGGAAGAAACTCGGACTGGCCTTTCTCCTGAACGTCCTCTTGCAGGATCTCGCTGAACGACAGGATAGCGTGCAGCGGCGTGCGCAGCTCATGGCTGACGGTGGCGAGGAACAGGCTCTTGGTCTTGTCCGCTTCCTCGGCCGCTTCCTTGGCGACGCGCAACCGAGTCGCCTCGGCGTCCTGTTCCAACCGCAGCAGGCCGACGCCGACCGTCGAGGCCAGCAGCTGCACAACCTGGGCCTCGACTGGACCGATGCCCTTGCGATTGCGCGGATCGCCGCGGCGGGTGCCGTAGACGACGCCGGCCACCTGCGATTGCCCGTCGAAGATCGGCGAGACGACGATGGCCTGAATCCCCGTCAAGCTGGGACTCGGCGACGAACCGGTCACGGTCTGGTAGAACGTGCGCCGTTCGCGAAGGACCTGCTCGAGCATGGTGAAGCTGAAGCTGTTGTCGCGCGACTCTTCCGACAGGCTCGCCCGCGCCGCCACTTTCCAGCTGTCGCCCTGGCGCAGCAAAACCAACCCCTGTTCGAGGCCGACGAGATCGACGAGCGCCTGCGCCGTTTGCTGATAGAACGCCTCCGAACCTGTGGCAGCCTGCTGGACGGCGATGACTGTCTCGAACCACTGGAGGAGCGTTTGCGGCGTTGGCGACTCACCGAGTCGGGACAATCCCTGCTGTAGGCTTTGGCGGGCTTCGGCCGAACGCCGGGCGTGAAAGGGCTGCGCCAGCGTCTCGAACTGTTCGTTCGCGGCGCCTTCCTCGGTCACGGTCAGGTCCACTTCGATCCACGTCTGACCCACGAGCAGGCGCACGGGCGGAATGAGATTACGGCGCTGGCCCGGTTCGATGGTCGAGTGGTCTTGCAGCAGAATCGGCTGGCGCTGGCTGAGGTTCTCGACGCCCACTTCACCGGTGGGCTGTTCCAGAAGGAGAACGTGGTCCTTGGAAATATAGGCGTCGCGCACGGTGCAGCGCGGCACCGTGCCGCGCTGCGGGCCGCGGCCGATTTCGAGCGGCCCGGTGCGATGCTCCAGGTGGCGCGAGTCCTTGTCGGTAGTGATGTGCAAGCGAAGCATGATAGCGCTCGAGCCGGCTTCCGATCGCTCTCGTCGATTTATGGAAACATGCCGCGCCCGCCGAGCCTGTCCCCATAACCCGCCGTCGGCCGAGGGTGCGCCTCCCGTGTTGCGGCCTGAAGGGCCGCTTCCGTCAGCCCAGGCCGCGGGCCTGGGGAGGGGGGCGGTGAGCGCGCGGTTCAGGCCGCAACACCCGTCGGCCGTGAGCGCTCGCGCATCGACCGTGGCTCGCGCGCCAGCAGCAGCGCCAACCCCGCAAGGAATACCTCCGCGCCGGCGTCGGCGGGACGATCCGAATGGTCAGCCGCGAGACAAGGCATCTCCAGTCTCGGCGCCACCGTCGCCGAATCGTCGGCTGGGGCCTCCAATCGAGCTTCGCCAAACCAGGGGGCGTCCCGTTCCGGCCAGGAGGAGAACACTTCGTCTAGCGGGGCGTCATTCGGAACAGCGGGGGTAGGGAGCCTGTCCGTTGGCGCCGCCGGCTTGTCGTCGGGACGGAGCGGCTC
>JBBQPD010000047.1:0-14644 GCA_038331535.1 Gemmatales bacterium
GACGGTCAGCCCGCTCGTCGTGCTCGACAAGGACCAGGCCGGCCGGCAGATCAACGAGCCGAATCGCTGAGGTAGGCCGGGTGTCAAACTGCCATTGCCCTCGATTCGCTCCCGTCACCTCGAATTCTTCACCGCTGAGGACACAGAGGCACGCAGAGGAAAACGAAATCAACAGGGGTCAATGAGTTGCGAATGCCCGTTCCATGTTTTCTATTGGAACAGTGTGACGCACTGAACAGAGTTTGAACCTCTTTCTGGTTTCCCCTCTGCGTCCCTCTGCGACCTCTGCGGTGAATAAGACGGGTTAGCTGTCGAAGGTTTCCCGCAAATTCGCTACAGTCGCTTCCTTAATCCCCCCCTCTTCTCCTGTTTCCCTGCGTTCGCTCTTCCGGATGTGTCGATGCAAGGTTTGGAAGACCAGCGAATCCCAGTGGCCGGGTCATGGAATTGACGGGCCGCCTTCTTTTTTTGCATCCCACTCTCCGTTCAGGAGGAACCCATGCGCCTTGCGTTGAAGAAGTCGATTCTTGGTCAGGCCATTGCCCTGACCTCACTCTACCTGACGGTCGCACCCGTCTCCGCCCAGAAGCCTTGCCTCACGCCGCCCCCTCCGTGCCTTGCCACTCCCGGCGCCAACCCCTACATGCCCGGTGCCGAAGGCCGATTACCGCCCGGGAACACCGATCCGGGTGGTACCAGCACAGGCGCCGAAGCGGCGCCGTCGTTCGGCGATCTAAGCTCCGGCGCTGGCGTCGGCTCCTCCGCCTCGCTGGCCGCCCCGGGCGGCTATCTCGATAGTGCCATCCCGCAGACCCATTTCAGGTTCCGCTACGATACCGAAACCGGTACGAACCGGTTCGACCGCGCCGAGTTTATGTATGGCACCTGGCGGGAAGGAGCTTTTCATCCGCATGCGTTCGTGAACAACGGTAACGTCCGCGGAATCTTTTTCGACCCGAAGGTACGCGGGTCGCAAATCATCTCCGACGCGGTGAGTGCCAACACGCTCACGGCCTCTCTGGAAGTGGCTGTCAACCAGCGATTTTCGGGCTTCGCGGACGTTCCCTATAAATTCGTGCATTTCGGTCAGGACATCGAAGACACCCCCGAATCGGCAGCGGAACGGCGCCAGTTTCCCGAGACGGACGAGGTGCGCAACCCAAACTTCAACCCCACGGGGTTTGGCGACATCTCGGCCGGTTTCAAGTACGCCCTGATCGCCGAGCCGGACTGCCGCTTCGTGACCTTCCAACTCCGGGCCTATTTCCCGACGGGAGATAACGATCAGGGCATTGGCACCGGCCACTACAGCATCGAACCTAGTTTGCTCATCTTCCAGCGCCTGTCGGAGCGGCTGGTCGCACAAGGTGAATTTCGCTACTGGGTTCCCATCGGCGGTGGACCCGCCGCGGGCGACGTGATTCGCTACGGCGTCGGGCTTGGTTACGACGTGATTCAACGTCCGTGTCTGCGCGTCACGCCGGTCGCGGAACTGGTCGGCTGGACGGCGCTCGGGGGGACGGAATCGGTCAACCGAACCGTCCCGGCGCCCACCATCACGGTTAACACCGTCAATGTGGTGAATGTCGGCGGCACGTTCGTCCCCGACGACCACTTCTTCAAGAGTGCCAACGGCGACACCATCGTCAATGCGAAGATCGGCGTGCGGACCTATTTCGGTAAAGGCAACGATGTGTACATCGGTTACGGCCACGCGTTGACGGGCGATCGCTGGTACAAGGACATCATCAGCGTGGAATACCGCCGCAGCTTCTAAAGAGCCAGCGGACAAAACCATACAAATCCGAAGCGCCAGCGAGGAATAAGTTGTTCCCTCGCTGGCGCTTCGGGTTTGTGTCTGAGCGTTGGGTGCCATGCCCCACAAGACTCGTCTTGCTGAAAGCTGATAGCTATCAGCTATTAGCTGTCAGCCAGAACTCGGCTGAGCTTCTCCACATCTTGCGGAGAAGCTCAGCGTCTGTCTCATAAGGTGTCGTTTCTCACGAGCCGCTACCGTTAGGGAGCGTTTTTTGCGGCATGTCCCCAGCGCTCCCTAACGGGCGCGGCTCGTAGAATCTACTTCTGAGACAGGCTCTCAGAGATAAGAATCTAACGGGATCAGGAGGCGACGATGCCGTGGACGATTTCGCCGTGAACGTCGGTAAGCCGATACTGGCGTCCTTGATAGCGAAACGTCAGCCGCGTGTGATCGATCCCGCACAGGTGCAAGAGTGTCGCTTGCATGTCGTGGACATGGACCGGGTTGGCAGCAATGTTCCAGCCGAAATCGTCGGTCTCGCCGTAGACGGTTCCCGGCTTGATACCGCCGCCTGCGAGCCACCAACTATACGCCCGGCCAAAGTGGTCGCGGCCGGTCGGGTTTTTCGGATCGCCCTGGCCGAACGGCGTGCGTCCGAATTCACCTCCCCAGACGACAAGCGTGTCGTCGAGCATACCGCGTTCTTTCAGATCGCGCACCAGAGCCGCCGAGGGGCCTTCGGTATCGCGGCACTGCGCCTCAAGCTGCGTGAACAGGTTGCCGTGTTGGTCCCAGCCCGAGTGCATCAGTTGCACGAAGCGGACTCCGCGTTCCAGCAGTCGGCGGGCGATGAGGCAGTTGTTGGCGAACGTGCCTTTGACGAGGGCATCGGGACCGTAGCGGTCGAGAATGCGGCGCGGTTCTTTCGAGAAATCGACGAGATCGGGTACGCTCGTCTGCATTCGGAAAACCATTTCGTACTGCGTGATGCGTGTTTCGATTTCGGGATCGCCGTACTCCGCCTGGTGGGTGGTATTCATGGCGGCGAGATCGTCGAGTAGGGCGCGGCGTGATTCGCGGCTGATGCCCTGCGGGTTGGCGAGATAGGGCACGAGGTCGCCGGTGTTGCGGAAGCGGACGCCCTGGAAACGGCTGGGAAGGAAACCAGCGCCCCAGTAGTAGTCGAAGAAGAGTTGACCGCAGGTTTTGCCGCGATCGCTGGACGTCATCACCACAAAGGTGGGGAGGTTGTCGCTTTCACTGCCGAGGCCGTAGGAGAGCCAGGCGCCGAGGCTGGGTCGGCCCGGAACCTGCGACCCCGTCATGAAGAAGGTGACGCCGGGAGCGTGGTTGACCGCTTCGGTGTTCATGCTGCGCACGACGCAGATGTCATCGGCGAGGGAGCCGACGTTGGGGAGCATTTCGCTCAGGGAGATGCCGGACTTGCCGTAGCGGCGGAAGGGTTTGATGGCGGGGAGGCAGGGCCATTTGCCGTAGCCGCTCGACATCGTGGAGAGCCGCGTGTTTCCGCGCACGGAATCGGGGATGTCGCGGCCGACCATGGTACGCAGCATCGGCTTGTCGTCGAACAAATCGACGTGCGAGGGCCCGCCTCCCTGCCAGAGAACGACGACGCGGCGAGCCTTGGCCGCATGATGCGGCAAGCCCGGCAACGTCGATTCGCCGCTCTTTTGCGTGCCACGGGCGGTCTCCGCTCCCAGCAACGAGGAGAGAGCGGCCAGGCCGACACCCGAAGCCGAGGAACCGAAAAACTGTCGCCGGTTGAGGCGGGTGAGGTGATCGTGGTAGGGATTGCTCATGGCGGTTGTTCCGACATCGGTGGGACCGGCGTCGCGCCGGTCATGGCTCGAACCGGCGCGACGCCGGTCTCACCGAAATAAATGATGGACGCCTCGTTATTCCCGCGTCAGCGCCTCATCGAGGTTGAAAATCCCCAGGCATACCGCCGTCAGGGCCGCGTGTTCGGTCGGATTAAGCGACTCGTCGCGCGCACGGGCGCCGACACTGAGCAACGCTTTCGCCGCCTTCGCGTCGGCGGCGTAAAACTGCGCCTGCCGCTCGTAGGCGCGCCGCAGGGCTTTCAAATCGTTGTCCGTGGGCCGGCGCGCGGCCACCTGGCGAAACGCGAAGACGAGGCGTTCGTCGAGAGCGCCGCTCGCCTTCATGCTCCGCTCGGCGAGAGCGCGGGCCGCTTCCACCCAGGTGGGATCGTTCAACGTGGTCAGGGCGTGCAGCGGCGTGCTTGTCGTCGAAGGGCGGACGCGGCACGTCTGCCGGTTGGAGGCGTCGAACATGTTAGCGGGACTCACGGTGCGCCGCCAGAAAGTGTACAGGCTGCGGCGATAAAGATTATTGCCCTTCGAGGTGGGATAGGTGAAATCGCGTTCCTTGGTGATCGCCAGCGCTTCCCAGACCTGGTCCGGCTGGGACGGATACACCGGCGCGCCGCCCAATCTTCCGTCGAGCAAGCCCGACGAGGCCAACGCCCAATCGCGGAGGAGCATCGACGGCATGCGAAAGCGGCTGGCCCGCGCGTAGAGCCGATTCTCGGCATCGCGCGACCGATCCGCGGCCGTCATCTTGCTCGACTGGCGATACGTCGAACTCGTGACGATCAAGCGATTGATCGCTTTCATGCTCCAGCCGCCTTCACGAAATTCGACGGCCAACCAATCGAGGAGCGGACCGTGGATCGGGTACTCGCCTTGCACGCCGAAATCCTCGGCCGTTTTGACGATGCCCGTGCCGAAGAAGTGCTGCCAGAGGCGATTGACCTGTACGCGCGCCGTCAGCGGTTGCTCGGCCGACACCAGCCAGCGCGCGAAGCCGAGACGATCGCGCGGGGCGTCCTTCGGCAGCGGCGGCAGGAACTCAGGCGTGGCGAAGGCGACCTTTTCCTTCGGCTTGAGGTACTCGCCGCGGTCGAGGATTTTCGTCTCGCGCGGCTTCGCGTCGCTCATAATCATGACGCGAGGAATCTGATCGCCCTTGTAGTCGGCGAGACTCTTTTTCAAGTTCTCGGCCCGGACAACGGCCGGGACTTTGCCGATCAGGCCCGCCCGGATCTTGTCATCGAAGTGCTTTCTCAGGCTCGGCTCCAGGGACTTCTTCTCGGCCTCGGAGCGGTCGGCGGCCGTCTTCTGGAGGAGCGCCGCGAGCGGCGCGGGCAGACTTTTGTGTTCGGCGGAGTTGCCGTCGTTCACCTTCGCCCGCCAGTCCTGGAACGCCTTCTCGACGAGGGGCTTGGACTCCTCCTCGGCCTGGGCGACATCGGCCTCGAACTTCTTGATGAGGATTTTGTTCTCCTCGGTCAGCAGTTCCAGGAAGGGGGCCGCGACGCGGATGCGGGCCGATTGCCGCTGCGGCGTGCCCGTCTCGGGCACACGGTTGAAGGCGTCGAGCAGGCTGTAGTAATCGCGCGTGGTGATCGGATCGTACTTGTGATCGTGACACTGGGCGCACGCCATCGTCAGGCCGAGCCAGGTCGTCGCGGTCGTGTCGATGCGATCGAACAGACCCACCCAGCGTTGTTCCTCGGCGATGGCGCCGCCCTCGCCGTTGAGTAGATGATTCCGATTGAAGCCGCTGGCGATTTTCTGATCGGTGGTGGCTTCCGGGAGCAAATCGCCGGCGAGCTGCCAGATCGTGAACTGGTCGAAGGGAAGATCGGCGTTGAGCGAGCGCACGACCCAGTCGCGCCAGATCCACTGCCAGGTGTCGCCGTCTTGCTGAAAGCCGTTGCTGTCCGCGTACCGCGCGGCATCGAGCCAGGGGAGGGCCATGCGTTCGCCATAATTCGGACTGGCGAGCAAGCGTTCGACCACCGATTCGTAAGCCCTGGGGCCGCGGTCGGCGACGAAGGCATCGACTTCCTCCGGCGAAGGGGGAAGGCCGGTGAGATCGATCGCGAGTCGGCGAATCAAGGTCGGCCGATCCGCCTCAGGCGCGGGCGCGAGACCCTCGCTTTCGAGGGTTGAAAGGACGAAGGCGTCGATTGGATTTCGGACCCAGTCAGTCCGTTTCACGCCCGGCACTTGGGGACGTTGCGGGGCGACGAAGGCCCAGTGCTTCCCGTAGGGGGCGCCTTCGCGAATCCAGCGTTCGAGAAGCTGCTTCTGCTCGTCGGTCAGTCGGCGGTTCGACTTCACCGGCGGCATGAGCTTGTCCGGATCGCCGGCGTGAATGCGTTTGACGAGTGCGCTGGCGGCCGGGTCTTTGGGCACGATCGCGCGGGCCTCGACCGCGGCCTCGCGTTTATCGAGTCGAAGGTCGGCCTTGCGTTTGCTGCCGTCCTGACCGTGGCAGAAAAAACACTTCTCGGAAAGGATGGGCCGTATGTCGCGATTGAAATCGACGGCGTTGTCCGCCCACAGCGGAGGCGCTCCCAATGAGCCGTTCACGGCGATCAAGACAAGCGCGGCACGAAACCAGCGCATCAGTCGCCCTCGCACACATGAAAGAGAGTTCCGCATTCGATTCTTTCAGGCTGAAAAAAGGGCGGGAGGAGGAAATCGGCGGGAAGGAACGAGTCTACTACGGTGATTCTAACAGGGCTGAGAGAGAGGGTCAACAATGGCGTAAAAATCGGCGATCGATCATCTTCTATGGCTTGAAATGATGATCGGGTACTGATTTTTCCCTCGCCACGAAATAGCCCGAACTATCGATTCATTTGAAACCTTCAGAAAAACGGCTCGTCGTCCGCTGCACCTCTTCCCCCTCGTTCGGCGGAAGCCGATAGATCCAGATGGAATAGCCCGCCCGCGCCACAGGCCGCAACGCACGCAGATACGAGTAACCGTGTAAGGGCACATGGCACCAGTGTCCTGTGCCGTCGGGAGCCGTGAACGATCCGCCTTGGAGGAAATGGACGCTGACGGCGTACCAGCCGGGACGCGGGCCGGATTGACGGCAGTCCTCGTCTAATTCAGTGTCGAATCGCGGAATCGACTCCCGACACCTTTCTTGCCATAACGAGATTTGCCCGTTCCTGGAGTGCGATCATGCTGGCCACCTATGCTGCGGTCCTCCGTGCCGGCCGTCTTGAATGGGACGACGATAGCCCGCCGTCTTTGCCCCCGACCGGGGTACGGGTCCACGTGAGCCTGCTCGACGCGACCGACCCCGCCCCACGCGGTCCCGCCATGGCGGAGGCGCTCGCTGCCCTCGCCGCAGTCGGCGGCCCGGTTGGGTTTGTCGGCGATCCCGCCGAGTGGCAGTCCGAGATTCGCGCCGATCGGCCGCTGCCGGGGCGAAGTGAATGATGCTCGATAGCAACTTGGTGATCTACGCCGCCCGCCCGGAGTATCCGGGTCTGCGGCGGCTGATTGCTGCCCGTTCGCCAGCCGTATCGGCCGTGAGCGTGATCGAAGTCTTGGGTTATCACAAGCTCGGCGAAGCCGACCGAAGGCACTTCGAGGCGTTCTTCGCGGCTGCGGAGGTTCTGCCGGTCAGTGAGGCAGTGGTGGCGCGGGCAGTGGGGCTGCGTCCGACGCGCAAGATGTCGCTGGGTGATGCGCTCGTGGCGGCGACCGCGTTAGTGTTCGACCGTGAGTTGCTAACTCAGAACATGAAGCACTTCGAGTGGGTGCCCGGCCTCGCTGTATCCGACCCGCTTGCGGAGGGCGACCCGCCGTGAGGCGCGCTGGTTCGGATGAAATCGCCATTCCGGTGGTTCTCACGAAATGCAAAAGGGGACATGCAAGACAGTGAAATGGAGATAGTGAAGAGTGCCATTCGGAAAAGGAAAATTGGCGGCAGCACGAAGGCGACATCCGCGACCAGCCCGTCGTGGCGGAAGCGCACACTGCTGAGCCGGCCGACGGCGCCGGGCGGCAGCAGGTCGCTTTGGGCATCGCGGAGAGTACGTTCGGCCCGTGCTGTAACAACGCAAAGCGCCGCGAACGCGAGATGGAGGAAGCCAAGTCGCATGGATGTGATTCCGTTCGGTTGCGGGCGGCGTCAACTTCAGCGCGGCCCCGGCTTGACCGTGAGGACCAGTTCGTTGCTGACCAGCTTCCCGGTCCAGGCGTCCATGGCCAGAGGACTGGTTTCCCCTTTGGGCGAGTCGTAGGTGAACGTGAGCCGAAACTCGCCCGGTTTGAGCATGGTGTATTGGGCGAACGTACTCGAACCTTCGGGAACCGATCCCGGAAAGGTCAAGACTTTCTCATAGGACCAGGATTGGCCCGGCTTGATCTCGAAATAGTCTTCGGCCCTGGGGAACGTCGGCGTGCGAGAGGCGGCGATGCGGGCTTACCGGACGCTGTCGGCGTCGGGTGCCTTTACTTCGCTCTTGATGCGCGACATGGGAAAATCGAAGGCGTTGAACTTGATCGGTCCCTCACTGACGTTGGTAATGGTCAGCTTGAGCGCGACGGCTTCCGCGTTTTTGCCGTCCCGCTGCATAAAGGTCTCGCTCTTGCTGGCGCTCAGGCTCAGGGTCAGGCCGTTGACGACGGGACCGGCCGGCGTTTCTGCTTTCTTGGTCTCGATCCGGATCGGCGCAGCCCCCAGCGCGTGATCGGCCACCAATCCGAGCAGAGCGACGAGGACAACGACCCGGATGCCCGACGTCCGTCTCGATTCGAAGCTGCGCAGGGAACCTTGCATGGCAATCCTCCGTCAAGAAAGGTAGGGTAACTCGCGAGAAAGACGTTCGACCAGGCGCCGCGGATGGTGTGCGGCGGCGTTCCTCTCGGATTCCGGGAATGGGAAACATAACGTGCCCGTTCCCTGGGCGCGACTCGCGAAATCGCAGCGCCGACCCTGCGGCCTGAAGGGCTGCTTCTGTCAGCCCAGGCCGACGGCTTGGGAGCGATTTCCCCCCCTTCGCCCAGGCCCTGGGCCTGGGCTGATGGAAGCGGCCCTTCAGGTCGCAGGGTCGGCGGCTTAACGGAGAGTGCGTGTTCGCCTGTTACGGGAGCCACCCCCGTTCCCCGGAAATGGTTTGCGCCCTCTTTTCGATTGACACTTCGTATGCGCCGCCCTAGGGTGTCTGTTCAGGAGGGACGCATCATGTTCGGACTGGAATTGACCGGCTCCACCCTTTTCTGGGTCATCCTCGGCTCCCTGATCGGCCTGCTCGTTGAGTTGTTGCTGTTCAAGGCGGCATGCGCCCTGGCCGATGTGACCGACCCGTCGTGGCTGGTATCGCTCCTGATCGTGCTGCCGTTCTTCGTCGGCCGTGGACTGCTGGCGTGGGTCTTCTACGAGCGTTTGAAGAACGACTTCGAAGGCGCCACGCTCCACTCCCTCTCCTTCCTGGCGAGCGGACTCGTCTTCTGGATCGTGTGCGCGGGACTCTACGCCCTCGTGCTCTCCGTATCGCTGAAGAAGAGTTTCGTCACGGCCAGCGTCCAGGTTTTGCTCGACGCCCTGATCGGCTCGCTCGGCGTCGGCATCACCCTGTTCGTCCTGTCGCTGGTGCAGATCAAGCAAGGCCCGGCCAACAAGTCCGGACACGCCCCCGTCTCCGATCCTCCGGTCGTCGCCATTCGTCACGCTGCCCCATGATCCTCGAAGGCCTCGTCACCACCATCGCCGCCGACGGGACGCTTCACGTCGCCCCGATGGGGCCGCTTGTCGAGACGGGGCCCGGCGCCACCGACTGGCGGCGTTTCGTGCTTCGTCCCTTTCAGACGGCCCAAACCTATCGTAATCTTGTCGCTCATCCCGAAGGCGTGTTGCACGTCACCGACGACGTTTTGCTGCTGGCCCGCGCCGCCGTCGGCGCCCTCGATCCGCTGCCGCCGGTGGTCTCGGCGCAACACATCCGCGGCTGGGTACTGCGCGACAGTTGCCGTTACTACGAATTCCGCATCGCCGCGCGCGATGCCAGCGCCGAGCGGGCGCGTCTCGAAGCCGACGTGGTGCATTGCGGCCGGGTACGTGACTTCTTTGGCCTGAACCGGGCGATGCACGCCGTCGTCGAGGCGGCGATCCTGGCGACGCGCCTGTTCATGCTGCCGCGCGCCGAGATCGAGGCGGAATATCGCAAACTGGCGGTAGTGGTGGAAAAGACCGGCGGCGCGCGCGAGCGCGAAGCGTTTGCATTCCTGGAGGAGTATGTGCGGAAGAATTGACACGCCGCTTGCGGCTTAGCGGTAGCCGCTAAGCCGCAAGCGGCTGGTTTCACTCGATGTAGTGCGAGTCGCGGACGGGGTGCGGCGCGAAGTACCACGCCAGCCGTTTCGCGGCGTACGTGAGGAACTTCTCCCGGAACTCCTGCACCGGCGTGTCTGGATCGGCGAGCTGGAAGTTCGATTCGCTCGGGTACGAGCAGCTAAAAGTCTTCGGCGACGTCGAGTCGTCCGGATGTTTCACGTCGATCAGCCGGACCGACACATCCGCCCGGGCGCGGAGGGTCATATCCGTCGTGTTCACGCTCAGTTGGTTGACTTCCAGGTAGATGATGTAATCGACCTTGAAGTGCTCGCCGATGCGGTTCAACTCGATCTCGTACCAGCGCGGCGTGGAACTCTTGAATGCATCGACTTTAGCCGTGGGGATCAGCGTAAGGTGCTGGTCGTTGGCTTCAACCAGTTCGGTGAGCTGCTTGTGCAGGGAGCGCGCCAGCTCCCGGTCGGCGCCCATGAACTCGAAGTTGGTCTCCGGGGAGTTGCGGACGAGGATCATCGCCCGGACCTCCTTCTTCTTGTCGTCGGAGGCCAGCGACTTGACGTCCGCCGGGGTCTTCTGCTCCGGCATGAAGAAGTACAAGGTTTGCCCCAGGTCGCCACAGCCGGCACAGAGGCCCGTGGCGGCCAGCAGGCCCGTCAGCACTTGTCGCCGCAGCAAGGCTCTCATCGGCTCCCCTCCCTGTCGATTGCTCGGTCCGCGCCGCCCGCGGCCGAAAGTATTTCCCATCGAGCCAGCCCAGGCCGAGGACGACGGCCCAGCGCAGCAGCATCATGCCCAGAAACAACACGACGAAGATCGTGACCATCCGCTCGACGGAGCGCACGAACACGGTACGGCCGCGCACCAGGCTGGCGACGCTCCACGGAATGAGGAGCAGGCACAGGACGGCCAGCACGGTCCCCGCGGCGTTGGCGCGCAGCGAGTTCGCCACGTCGCCGCGGACGATCAGGGCAAAGCTGGTCGTCATGCCGCACGCGGGGCAAGGCACTTTCGTCAGCTCGTAGAACGTGCAAGGCGGCAGCCCCAGCTGACGGTGCGTTTCCATGCGTAACGGCCGGCCGTCTTCGTCAAACGGCTTCAGCCAGAGGGCGACGGCGAATACCGCCGACAGCCCCAAAGCCATGCCGACGAGGGCGCCGCGGACCCACTTCCCCATCACGGGGAGAACGTCCAGCGGTTCCTGCGTGTCGTCACTTGTGGTCAAAGGAAGGGGCACGTATAGCGACCTCATCGTTGCGATACAAGCCAGACTTTCGCCGCTTGCGGCTTCGCACCACTCACACAGGCCATTCCCCGCTAAACACCTCAACCGCCGGCCCGGTCATGTACACCTGGTTATCGGCCTCACGCCACTCCAGCCGTAGGTCGCCGCCGGGCAGGTGGGCGAGGATGTTTCGCGATGTGCGTCCCGTCAACACCCCGGCGACGGCGACGGCGCAGGCTCCCGTGCCGCAGGCCAGCGTGATGCCGCTGCCGCGTTCCCAGGTGCGCATCGTCACTTCTTCCGGCGAATGGACCTGAACGAAGTGGACGTTGATGCGCCGCGGAAACACGGCGGCATTTTCGATCTCCGGGCCGACCTGTTCGAGCGGCACCTTCGCCACGTCGCGGCAGTAAAAGACTGCGTGCGGATTGCCCATCGACACGCAGGTGACACCCGCCTCCAGGCCGCACGCCGATACCCACGGTGCGTCCCAGCGAAAGGCAGGATGATCGTGATTGACGACGCGCGGTCCCGGCAGCGTCGTCGGCACCTTCTCGGCTTCGAGGATCGGCTCGCCCATGCGCACGGTGACGGTTTCAACCTTTCCGTTCCGAAGCTGAAGGTTGAGCGTCAGCACGCCGCGGCCCGTCTCGACGGTCAACGGGTTATTGCGCGTCAGGCCGTGGTCGAAGGCGTACTTGGCGACGCAGCGCACGCCGTTGCCGCACATCTCCGCTTCACTGCCGTCGGCGTTGAACATGCGCATGCGCACGTCGGCGCGCTCGGAAGGACAGATGAGAATGAGTCCGTCGCCGCCGACGCCGAAGTGCCGGTCGCTGATGACGCGACTCAGTGCCGCCGGGTCGCGCGGCGGCGTGTGGTTGACGCAATCGACGTAAACGTAGTCGTTGCCGAGGCCGTGGAGTTTGACGAAGCGCATGGAATCAGTTCTCTTCCGGTTCATTTAAGCTTGTTGGCTGGTCTTTTGTCGTAATTGATCGGGCCAGTCGCAGGCAGTCTTGCAGGAATTCTTTCAACCGCTGTCTCTGGCTATCCTTTGGGCGGTCGAAGAAATGCACATCTTCAGAAGCCAAATTAAGACCCTTCCACCAGCGGTATCGGCCGGGTACCCAGTTCACCTCTTCAAGATCCCCTTCGCGTTGCTTGACCAGATTGAGCGCGCGCTCGTGATCGATTACGCAACGAGTGCCGAACCACAACATTTCCGGATCAGTGAACTCCACGCTAACGATGTATTTCCTCTCGTCGAGGATGATTCCCATGAAACCCCAGCCGGGAGCCCGCTTGGGTGACTCGCCGCAGTCCTCCGCGACAATCAGGAGCAAATTCATCAGGTTGGACAATGCCCGAACTCCCTCGGGCATTGATTTTCCCACTTGTACGAGCGTCATTCCTTTTGACCCCAAGAAGTCGAAAAACTGCTGCATCAAGAAACGCGCCCCCTCGGCGGCTTCCTTCATGCTGAGAATCTCCCTTTCGAGCCAATCAGCGAACTGAAACCAGCGTACCGTGCAAACTTTTGGGCACGTAGATGATACGTCCTCAAAGTACTGGGTAAGTAGCACTAACCGGTTTTTCTCGCCTTTTTTCTCGCCGAGCATGACGAGATATTTTTCGAGTTGGCCAAGTCCAATTCCGAATTCGACTTTCACTTCGACCCAAACACGCTTTCGAGGCGCGCGAATGTCCAGATCAATCCTGCCCAGTTCTTCTTCCACTTGAGTGTTGATCTCAATCGTCTCGGCGTCTTCGGAAGGCAGTCCGATCAATCCGTCCGTGAGCTGAAAAAGCACGCTCTTCCCAATCACCGGTGCCAGGTCCAACAATCGCTCCAACACGACCGCCAGCGACTCGGTTAGGAAGTTCTCATCCTGCCCTTTCGCCCACTTGTGCAAGCGCAGGAAAACGTTATTGCTGGCCGATTTCATGTTCGCTCCAACTCGATCATCGGCGGTTGAACGCAACGCTTCTTCACGTCTCCTGAGCCAACCATTCGTCGTAGCCGTGCAGGCGCAGGGCCAGTCGCGTATCTTCCAGAGCCTGCGGATCGAGCTTGTCCGCGTCCGCCTGCGCCACCGCACCTAGCACATCGTTGTAGACCACCGGCCACGGTCTTCCCGTGCAGAATTCAACGACTCTGGCCACAGCGCGAAACGACATCCTCTCGTACAGAAGGGCCAGCAGCGGGAGGTAGGCCGAATCCGGCACTCCGGTAGGAAACGTCTGCTGGATCATCCGCGCGGTTTCACGAAGCTCAGAAGAAAGATTCTTAATCGTTTCCGGAGCGCTCATGGTTAGGCTCCTGTTAGAAGAACACTTCGTCCGCCACGGCTCACTCCCATTCTATCGTCGCCGGCGGCTTGCTGCTCACGTCGTACACCACCCGATTCACGCCCGCCACCTGGTTGATGACGCGCGTCGAAATCTTCGCCAGTAGCTCATACGGCAGGTGCGCCCAGTCGGCGGTCATGAAGTCGTCGGTCTGCACCGCGCGGACGGCGATGGCGTTCTCATACGTCCTGCCGTCGCCCATGACCCCGACCGATTGCACCGGCAGCAGCACCGCGAACGCCTGCGACGTCTTGCGATACCAGCCCGATTGCTTCAGCTCGTCCAGCAGGATGGAGTCGGCCTGGCGCAGCACCTGCAAGCGCTCGCGCGTGACAACACCGAGACAGCGGACCGCGAGGCCGGGGCCAGGGAATGGGTGGCGATATACCAGCGCCTCCGGCAAGCCCAATTCCAGGCCGAGGCGGCGCACCTCGTCCTTGAACAGGTCGCGCAGCGGCTCGATCAGCTCGAAGCCGAGTTCCGCCGGCAGGCCGCCGACGTTGTGGTGCGTCTTGATGTTCGACGCCGGACCGTCCGCGGCGCCGCCGCTCTCGATCACGTCGGGATAGAGCGTCCCCTGCGCGAGGAACTTGGCCCCCTGGATGCGCAGCGCCTCGTCCTTGAAGACGTCGATGAAGACATGGCCGATCCGTTTCCGCTTCTCCTGCGGGTCGGTGATGCCGTCCAGCGCGTCCAGGAAACGGTCGCCGGCATCGACGACATGCAGGTCGGCCTTGAATGCGCCCGCGAACGTCCGCCGTACCGACTCGACTTCGCCCTGGCGCAGCAGGCCGTTGTCCACGAAGATGCACGACACCTGCGGCCCGATGGCGCGCACCAGTAACGCCGCCGTCACCGACGAATCGACGCCGCCGGACAGGCCGCAGATGACGCGGTCGCTGCCCACGCGCTCGCGGATTTCGTCCACGGTCTGCGTCAGGAACGATCCCATCTTCCACAGTCCCTTGCAGCCGCAGATGCCGTAGAGGAAGTTTCGCAGGATGCGGCCGCCCTCCGGCGTGTGGCTTACTTCGGGGTGAAACTGAAGGCCGTAGATGGGCCGGCTGCGATGGCGAGCGGCGGCCAGCGGGCAGGTGGACGTCGAGGCGAGCGGCACGAACTCGCCGCCGCCCTGCACCTGGTCGCCGTGGCTCATCCAGACGATC
>JBBQPD010000048.1:0-14543 GCA_038331535.1 Gemmatales bacterium
ACGTCACACCCCGCGCCCGTCCGAGACGGGCGGCTAAACGATTTCGGAAACCGCGCTGTCGATTCGCGCCAGCGCCTCGTCCACGTCCGCCAACGTCATCGCGGCGCAGAAGCCGTGATGACACGCGGCGCCACCGTAGTCGTGGAAATAGACGCCGTTGCGGATCGCCGCTGCGATAAAGCGCAGCATTGTCTCGCGCTGGTGGCGCACGGCGTCGCGATAGCCGCGCGGCGGCCCGTCGAGGCCGAAGTAGACGCCGAAGCGCGCCCCCAACCCTTGCACGCGGCCGGCGACGCCGTGACGGGCGAAGATCGCATTGAGGCCGTCGTAGAGCCGTGCGGCGACGGCGTGGATGTGCTCGTAGAAGCCCGGTTCGCGGTAGGCGGTGACGGCGGCGAGGCCGGCGGCGACGGCGACGGGGTGGCCGTTGTAGGTGCCGCTGTGCTGGCAGTCGCCGACCGGCATCAGCTTGTTCATGATGTCGCGCCGGCCGCCGAAGACGCTCAGCGGATAACCGCCGCCGACGGCCTTGCCCAGCGTACACAGGTCCGGCGTGATGCCGAGATATTCCTGGGCGCCGCCCGGCCCCATGCGGAAGGCGCTTAACACCTCGTCGAACATCAGCAGCACGCCGGCCTCGTGCGTCCGCTGCCGCACGGTTGCCATGAACTCCGGGTCCGGCACGATGCAGCCGGCGTTGTAGTAGACCGGCTCGCAGACGACGGCGGCCAGTTCGTGGGCGTGCCGGCGGAACGCCTCCTCGAAGAGGTCGGTGCGGTTGTAGGGCACGACGACGAGGTTGCGTTCCAACCCCTCCGGCAGTCCGGTCGAGCCGGGATAGGCGGTCGGCGCCTCCTCCGGGCCGAGGCGGTCGGCGGGGGTGCTGATGGCGTACATGACCTGATCGTGGTAGCCGTGAAAATTGCCCTCGAACTTCAACAGCTTGTTGCGGCCGGTGAAGGCGCGGGCGAGGCGAAGGCAGTGCATCGTCGCCTCGCTGCCGGAGCCGGTGAAGCGCACCAGCTCCAGGCATGGTACCGTCGCGCACAGCAATTGGGCCAGTTCGGTGTGCAGCTCGTTCTCGTAGGAGCAGGCGGCGCCGCGATCCAGCACCGCTTCGACGGCGCGGCGCACGCGCGGATCGCCGTGGCCGAGCAGCGTGGCGCCGTGGCTGCAACAGAGATCGAGATACTCTCGGCCGTCCAGGTCCCAGACCCGGCAGCCGTCGGCGCGGTCGAAGAGCATGGCATGGCCGACGGCGCGGTTGACGCGCGTCGAGGCGCTGACACCACCCGCGAGAACCTGCTTGGCCCGCTCGAATTGGTCGCTGACCCGGCTCATGGTCGATCCTCGGCACGCGGAGAGAGCGTCAAGACTAACCGAGCCAATCCGCCGCGTCAAACCGCCCAGCCCTTCATTGCTACTTCCGCTTGCCCTCCGGCCGTCCGCACGCTATACGGTCTTCCGCGCGGATCGCCCCGCGCTGACGCCGGCCATTCGGCGGTTCCCCATTTCGGACATCGAGGGCTCATTCATGCGGACACGTCTTCCCGTCTCGACCATCCTGCTGACGGCCTGCGTCCTGGCGCTGGCGGCGCCATTCGCCACGGCCGCGCCGAAGGACAAGCTGGTGCTGCGAACTCATTACGTCGCCGACCTGGTCATTCCGACTCCCCCGGTCAAGGCTTTCCCGTCCATCCAGGAGACGAAAGCGACGCCGTCGAAGACGCAAGAAAGCGAACTCATCCGCATGGTCGAGAGCACGATTTCGCCGCAGAGCTGGAACGACAATGGCGGCGCCGGCACCATCGACTATCATCCCCTGGCGCTGTCGCTGGTCGTCAATCAGACGGCAGCGATTCACGAGCAAATCGCCGAAATGCTGGCCGCGTTGCGCCGATTGAACGACGTTCAAATCGCCCTCGACGTAAAAATCGTGTCCGTCCCCGAATTTCTAACATTTGATCGGATCGGAGTGGACTTCAGTAAGCAAGGCGACGCGCTCATCTTGGAGCAATCCGACGCGCGAAAGTGGCTGCAAGGGGCGATGGCATCGCCCGCCAAGCCGATACTCCTCGACGACAAACAGGTCTTTCATTTGCTGACCTATATTCAGGGAGACACACGCTCTCACATTACCCAGACGCCGAAGATGACGCTGTTTAACGGTCAGACCGGTGTTCTCGACATCAGGATGGAGAAGTACTTCCTGACTGGCGTGACCATGAAGCCGCACGAACAAAATTGCACGGTCATCCCAAAGAATGAAAGCGTGAAGCTCGGTACGATTCTTACTGCACAACCCATGATGTCGGCCGACCAGCGTCAGGTGAAGGTGGATATCAAAATCGACCAGAAGGATGTCGTGACACCGATTCAGCAGATTCCGGTCGTCGTGCCGATCTTCCCGACCGAGGTCAACGACGGTGTGTCGCCGAACCCGGTCACGTTCACCCAGGTCATTCAGCAACCGACCTTCCAGACGGTGAACGTCGCGACGACGGTGTCGGTCCCGGACGGCGGCACCGTCCTGCTCGACGGCTGGGCGGAGAGTTCCGAAGTGAAGACGGAGAGCTGTCCTCCGGTCCTCAGCAAGATTCCCTACCTCAATCGCCTGTTCAAAAACGTCGCTTGCGGCCGCGAGAAGCAGCACGTCTTCGTGCTGGTGACGCCGCGCATCATCATCAACGAGGAAGTGAAGGCGCCAGTGGCGGCGTGTCCGCGCTGCGACAATGCGGCGAAGGCGTGCCCCGCCTGCTACGAAGAAGCCGAGGCGGGCACGGCGTGCATCAAGCCGCAAACCTCGATGAGCCGGCAGTCGAAGGTGCTGGCGGAATTGCTCAAGGCGTATGACGAAGCGTGCGCTGATTGCCACGAAGCCGAAGCGGAAAAGTTTGCCAAAGCGGCGTTGCTGATCGACCCGGCGTGTTTTCGCAGAAAGTAACGGATGTGAGCACGCCGCGCAAGCAAGTGCTGCACTTGCTTGCGCGGCGTGCTCACGTCTTCCTTACGGCTTGACGAACAGGGCGTCGTCCAGCTTTTCGGACGGCGTGAACTCGGTCGTCTCGCCTTCGACGAACAGCTTGGTGTCGCGACGCACTTCAACCTTGTGCGCGACCATCACGTTGCCGACCTTCTTGTAGTCGCGATAGAACGTCTCGGCGGCGAACTCCTGGTCGCCGGCCATCGGGTCCTTGCCGCGCGTCTCGGTCTTCACGAGCAGGCCGGTCTCCTTGTCGAAGAACAGGTTGACGTCGCGCCGGCCCTTGTACTCGACATGCACGCCGACGGCCGGCTTGTTATCGACCTTCGCCTCGCCCAGCGTCGAGAGCTTGAAGTCCTTCCCGCCCAGGCCGATGAGCCGGCCCACTTCGTGAACGTGAATCCCTTCGACGATTTCGGCGATCTGGTCTTTCGTCAAATCTTGGGCCTTGCCGTTGAGAGCGGTCCACGCCTTGTCGCCTTTGAGCGCCTGCTGGACGGTGATGTCCTGGTTGGCGATGGTCATCTTGACCTCGAAATAGAAGCGGTCCGGAGACTGCATAGCAAAGGTGCCGGTGTAGTCCATCCCTTCGCCCATGCCGTAGAACTTGCCCTTCATCTTCGTCGTCGAGGCGGGATGCTTGGCCAGCGCCTCGACGCCGCCGTGGGCCTTGGTGGCCTTGTCGATCACCTTTTTCGCGTCCGCCTGATCGTCGGCCCGCGCGGGGGCGGCGACGGACAGGGCGACGACGGACAGACAGAACGCGCTCACGATCCTGGTCATACGGGGGCCTCCAATTTGTTTGCGTTTCGCGCGGACCTCGCGCGAAACGTAAACAAGCTCGTGGGGATTCTTCCTTCACTTCGCTTCCGGATAGCGAATCTTTCGATTCGGGTCGAGAAAGCGCGCGTACACCGCCGCCTTGTCGCCCTGATAGTCGGCGCGGAGGTAGAGGCGATTCTCTCCCTGCCGCAGCTCGACTTCGACAACGGCCTGGTCGGGCGCATCGACGCCCGGCTTGCCCTCGTAGACGACCTTGCCGTTGAGCCAGACCTTCAACGGTTGAGCGCCGCCCAAGAGGAGGCGAGTCTTCATCGTCTCCGGCGTCGTACACTCGGCGCGCACGAAGGCCACGCCCTTGTCCTTTCCCGCGGGCAAGGCGATGCGCCCCGGCGCTCCCGCCGCGATCGGCGTCCATTTCGCTCCGAGAATCGCGTCACGCTCACGCAGATCGACCATCGGCCCGGCGCCGGGATACACGCCGGTCACGTCCACGTCCGAGACGAAGGGGTTGACCATGACATAGCGCACCAGGTCGCGGAAGTCCTGCACCGTCATGTTCTTGTCCAGCCCCTCCGGCATCATCGAGCGTTCGACGATCTCGATCTTCTCCACGTCCTTGCGCGGAAAGACGCGAATCGCATCGTTCTCGCTCTTGAGCGACACGGTGTCCTTGTCCTCCGCCGCGAGAAGGCCGACGAAGACCTGGCCCTTGTTCGTCGTCACGACGCGCTGGAAATACGGAGCGCCGACGACGCGATTCGGGTCGAGAACATTGACGAGCAGATACTCGATGTCGCGGCCGGCGCCGTCCAACTCGGGGCCGACGCTGTGGCCGCGGCCCTCGAACGTGTGACACTTGGCGCACTGGTTGTCGAACACCTTGCGGCCGCGCTCGAACGACGCCGGCCCCTTGTACAACTCGGCCCGCATCGTGTCGATGAGCTTGTTCAGTTCAGTCGGCGTGTCGCGAATCTGGCCCCAGACCGCCTTGATCTGGTCGTCGAGTTTCTTGTCCTTCAGGGCGCGGATGCGCAGGATCGTGTTATCGGTCAGGTCGGTGCGCGGCACGCGCTTGTCGCCGACGGCGGTGAGCAACTCGCGCGCCCACTCCTTGCGGCCGGCGAGCAGGTTGACCGCCTCGCCGCGCACACCGGGCGGATAATCCTTCCAACCTTTCAGCGTCCCGGTTGGGATGTCGTTGCCGTCGTAGCCGGCGAGCGAGCGGCAGACCTCCTGGCGCAGTTCGACATCTTTCTCGCTGAGCAACAAGTCGAGGAGCGGCTGTTTCGCCTCGTCGATGCGGGCGATGCCGAGGTCGCGCACGGCCGCGGCGCGCTCCGCCATTGGCTTTTTCGAATCGCGCGCCACGGCCAGGGCGGCACGAGCGGCGCCGGCATCGCGGAAGTTGATCGCCAGCGCCTGGGCGAGCTTCGCAACCTCCGCGTCCGCATGCTTGGACAGGGCGGCGTACACCGTCTGCCAGTTATCGGGCGCGTCCACCTGGCGGCCCTTGAGAGCGAGGGTCAGCCCATCCAGTGCTTTGCGTTTCGCGCTGAGATCTTTCAAATCGGCGACAAAGGCGAGACAGGCCTTGAGGTCTTCCGCCTTGCCGCCGGAAGCAAGACGGCGCATGGTGTTCGGCACGATGGTGTCGGTGATGAGCGCGTTGTCGGCGGCGTTGTCGCGCAGCCAGTCGAGTTCAGCGCGGCGCTGGCCAAGTTGCTTCTCGTAGGCGAGCCAGAGCATGTGCGGGATGACCGGGTCCTTCGCGTCTTCCTTGTGCTGTAGTAGGGCGTGAATGAGTGCGAGCGCGATTAGACGGTCATCGATGCGTTGCGCCGCACTGGCGAACTCAAGCCGGACAGAAGCCGATTTCTCCGCCCGTGCCAGCTTCGCCCAGGAAGTAAAAGTGTCGTCGCGGAACACCAACCCCTCTCCGGCGATGCGTACTAACGTCGCACGATAAGCCGGTTCCGGCGATTCGAACAACCGAGCGAAGTCTTTTTCAGAAGGGCGCTCCGGCAGAGACACACTTATCATCCATAATGACCGCAGGTCGCGAGTAATCGATTGCGTCAGGGGCTGTAATGCCTCGCGCGAGAGGCGCTTTTCGAGGTCGCGCTCTTTCAGAAGCCGAGAGGCGGTACGGCTCACATAGGGATTGTCGTCGAAGACGCATTTCGCCAGATCCACGTCCGAATTCTTTCCCAGGTCAGCGGCCTTCTTCGTCGTCAATCCCTTCGTCTGGATGCGATAGACCCGCCCATGCTCGTAGTCCCAGCTATCCGCCCCCGCCTGATGGCACGGATTCTGATCGTGCCAGTCGATGCAGTAGATTTCGCCATTGTGGCCCCAGCGCAGGTTGATCGGCCGAAAGTTCTTGTCGCCGGAGACCACGAAGTCGTCGCCGCGGCTGGCGGTATACGTCGAGCCGTTCTTCTTCAGAATGTTCTGCTTGATCGAGCAACCGTGGATGCTGCCGAAGATGACGCTGTTGCGATACTTCTCCGGCACGATCGGCGTGTCCAGCGAGATGAGGCCGGCGTGCGCCCAGCCGCTCTCCTTGTGGAAGGTGTGGTCGCAGATTTCGTTGATGTAGCCGTAGACGTTCGGGTTGAAACTCTGCCCGGCCTGCCGCTTGTAGCTGCCGCCGGGGCTGATGTGAAACAGGTGCGGAATAACGCAGCAGCAGAGGATGAACTGGCCGTCGCTGTTGCGCCAGTCCATGCCCCAGGGATTGCTCGTCCCCTCGGCGAAGATCTCGAACTTCTTCGTCTTCGTGTCGTAACGCCAGATGCCGCCGTTGAGTTTCACCCTTGCTCGCGCTTCGGGCTCATAGGGCGTGACCTCGGAGTTCGTGAAGATGCCGTGCAAGCCGTACAACCTGCCGTCCGGCCCCCACTGAAACGTGTTCAGCGTCTCGTGCGTATCCTGGCTGCCGAAACCTTTGAGCAGGATTTCAAACTTGCCCGGCTTGTCGTTCTTGTTCTCGATGAAGAAGAGGTACGGCGGCGCTCCGACGTAGACGCCGCCGTTGCCGACTTCGAGTCCGGTCGCCAGATCGAACGGTACGGGGAAGTCCTTGCCCTCGGCGAAGACGGTGCGCTTGTCGGCGACGCCGGTGCCCTTGGTGTCTTCGAGGATGACGATGCGGTCGCGCGGCATCGCCCCCTTGGCGGTGCGCTTGGGGTATTCGAAGCACTCGATGACCCAGACGCGGCCCTTCTCATCGACGGTCATGGCGACGGGATTGACGACCATCGGCTCGGCTGCGAAGAGCTTGACCTCGAAGCCCTCGGC
The DNA here is from genome assembly GCA_038331535.1 of Gemmatales bacterium. Taxonomy (GTDB): domain Bacteria; phylum Planctomycetota; class Planctomycetia; order Gemmatales; family Gemmataceae; genus JBBQPD01. The sequence continues at coordinate 7,067 of JBBQPD010000048.1, forward strand.
GGCCTTCATGCGCGCGACCGATTCCTCCGGCTTGAGGTACGGCTGCCCCGATGGCTTGCGGTTGTCGAAGCCGTACTCTTTTTGTGCGTGTACCGCTTCGACAGCGACGACGAGGACCAGGGCGGCGAGAGCGACGTTGCGGAGAGAAGACATGCGGGGACTCCAGATCGGCGGACGAGGTTGAGATTGTGGCGGTCAGTCTTCGAGGCCGAGGTCGCGCAGCGAAGCGGCCGTGAGCAACTCTTCTCCGATCTCTTCCACGCGCTTGAGTGGCAGTTCGGCAAGCTTCTGCTGAACCGCAGAACTGAGTGGACCGAACTGCTTCGTCAGTTGTCGTCGCACTAGTTGTTGCACTGCCTCTTCCCGTGCCTGTTCGCTCCACGTCTTGATCATGTTCTGCACTCCTTGGTAACGCGGTGTCCGCAAGAGCCGATCGAACCGTTCGCGCTGCGCCTTGTCCATCGGGGCATACGCCTGGACGCACTCGATGAGGAAATATTTCTTCGCAATGTCCAGGTTCGATTTCTCGATGCGGTCGCTGGCTTCCAGCGCCAATTCTTCCCGTAAATGGCGCGGCGCCCGCATCAGTGCCGACAGGGCAACGGCAAGCATGTTCAGCCCGTTCAGATGCGCCTCCGCGTCGAGCGCCGGCAGTCCAACGTACTCGAACGCGAACGACAGCACCAGCAGTTCATCGAAGCGCTCTTCGTAGCACAATTGTCCCGTTCCTTCCAATCCGACACGGAGAAAGATGGCGACGGGCAACACGGGCAGATCGTGCTTGCGTCGCAGCGCCTGATAACTGTCATAGAAGCGCTTTCGCAGCGGCACCGTCGTCTCTTCCGCCTCGACCTCGATGTGGATCAAGGCGAGTTCCTGAGCAATCGTCGTCTCGTCGGACTTCGGCTTCAGCGGTAGGCGGGCGACGAGGTCGATGACGCGCCGCTCGCCCTGCGGCGGATCGAGGAACACTTCTTGTTCCAGCCAGGTCGCGCCTTTGAAGTCGAAACGGCCGAACCACGCCGGGAAGAACGCCTCGAACAACTCCGCCAGAAACATCTGGATGAGTCGTTTGAATCGCTGGTCGTGGTCCTCCATCTTACGCTCCAACTGGCACCGTCATTGTACCAACGACGCCAGTCTCATCCCGGCGGCCATTTCATGTCGCGCCCGCCGAGAAGATGCACATGCAGGTGCGGCACCGTCTGGCCCGCGCGCTCTTTGCAGTTGACGACCAGCCGGTAACCGTCGGCGAGGCCGAGTTGCTGCGCCAACTTGACCGCGACGAGATGCAGGTGGCCGAGCAACTCGCGGTCCTCCGGCTTGATGTCGTCGTGAGTGCGGATTTCCTTGCGCGGAATGAGGAGCACATGGACCGGCGCCTGCGGGTTGACGTCGTGAAAAGCGACGCAGAGATCGTCCTCGTGGATGATCTTCGCCGGAATCTGCTTGTTGGCGATCTTCAGGAAGATGTTGTCGGTGAGCATAGTAATGGTCAGTAGTCAGTGGTCAGTGGTCCGTAGTCAAGGCTACTGCGAACAACCTATCACGCAGGGCGAATGAGGGCTACCCCTGCGATGCCGAACGCCAATACACTGACTACTGACTACTGACCACTGACCACTGACTATAAACATGCCCTGGCTCATCGGCGTGGACGAAGCCGGCTACGGCCCCAATCTCGGGCCGCTTGTCATGACCTCCGTCGCCTGCCGCGTGCCGGAAGCAGCGGCCGCGCCAGACCTCTGGGACGTCCTCCGCACGGTCGTGCGCAAGGCCGGTCCCGACGATGGCCGTATCGTCGTGGCTGACTCGAAGCAGGTTTACGACCCGCACAGCGGCATCGGCGCGCTGGAACGCGGCGTGCTCGCGACTCTCTGGCGTGAGCCGCTGCACGCCGAAGCGAACCTGGGGCCGTTCCTGGCCGCGACCTGTGCCGATTCGCTCGACGATCTGCGCAGCGAGACGTGGCACAAGGGCGACGGCAAACTGCCCATCTCGACCGAGGTCGCGGAGTTGACGAATGCGATAGCGCGCTTCGAGGAGGCGTGTCGGGATGCGGATTTATCGCGCTGGGTGCTGCGCGGCGTGATCGTGCCGACGCCGCGCTTCAACCGCCTGGCGGAGGAAGCCGAGAGCAAGGGAGCGGTGCTGGCACATGCCCTCGGCCGGCTGTTGGCGACGCAGCGAGACCTGCTGGAGGGAGAAGACGCACTGACGTACTTCGTCGATAAGCACGGCGGCCGCAACCGTTACGCGGCGTTGATCCAGCACGCTCTGCCGGACGGCGTCGTGCTGGCCGAGCAGGAGGGGAGCCTGCGCAGCACGTATCGCGTCATGGGGTTGGGCCGGGAGGTGCGCTTGACGTTTCAGCCGCGCGCCGACGACGAACACTTTTGCGTCGCCCTGGCGTCGATGGCGGCCAAGTACCTGCGCGAACGGCTGATGGAAGAGTTCAACCAATTCTGGCTGGGGCATGTGCCGGGCCTGAAACCGACGGCCGGCTATCCCAACGATTCGCTCCGCTACATGGACGCGATTCGGCCCGCCGCGCGAAAGCTGGGCATCGCGGAAGAGGCGATCTGGCGAAAGCGATAGATTTTACGAGCCGCGACCGTCAGGGAGCGTGGGTGAGACGCGGCGAAAGGCGCTCCCTGACGGTCGCGGCTCGTAGAAAATAACACCTTCTGGGACAGACTCTCACCTCGGCACCAAATACGTCCCCGCCAACCGGTCGTGCAGGCCGCGCCCCGGCGAGCGTTGCGCCAGCCAGGCATAGAGCGGCGGCAGGCCCAGCGCCAGCCACCAGGCCAGCCAGGCCAGGACCGACGCCCAGGCCACGTCTTGCGGTGGCGACAGCGCCGCGCCCACGCCGATGCGCCACCAGTCGAGGCTGAGCGCGGCGCCGAGCAAGAGCAGCAACGGCAGCCAGGCCAGCAGCGCCCGCACGATACAACGCCAGCGCGCCGCCCGCCGGCCGTCCGCCTGCACCAGCGCGACGCCTGCCAGCCGCATGCTGATGCCCCCGCGCGTCACGCCCGCCCACACGGCCCAGAGGATCGGCCAGACCGCCAGCACCAGCGCCGCGGTGAGAACGTCCTCTTCGCGGATCACCGACGACGACGGCGCCTGCTCCAGTTCCGCATCGATTTCGCGCACGTCCGTCCACTTCCACATTCCGGCCTGATAGGTCCCGCGCGGCCGTCCGGTCGTGTTCCATTGCAGCGTCTTGTCCGCTTCGAGCTTCGCTTTCAGGTCGCCGTGCAAACGGTCGAGGCTGCGGCGCGTGAACCAGCTCGCCGAGGCCAGCAGCAATTGCCGTTCCTGACCCAGGCGCTCCAGGCGCCGGCTCAGGCGTTCGCAGTCCGCGGCAGCGCTGACGGTCGGCACCAGCAGAGCCGCGCGCCCCCACGGCTCGGCATACGCCAGGGCGGCGGCCAGGTTCTCCGGCGCCCGCTCTTCTTCGCGCTGGAGAACGAGCTCCGCTTCCAGGGAGAGCAGGAAACGCGGGGCGAAGCGGCCGTAGGTCAGCAGCGGCACGCTGGCCGCCATCCACGCCAGGCCCGGCAGCAGCAGGATGCCGACGAGCGCCAGGTGCAGCAGGCGCCGCGGCCGACTGACTTCCGTCGGCTTGTCCGCGGCCTCTTCGAGGGCTTTCGTGAACTCCGCGACCGTGACGAACGGCTCCGTGACCCCGGCCAGGCGCATCAGCAAGAGCGCCGCATGGCGCGGCACCGGTCCCCGGATCGGCGTGCCGCTCGGGGCGGCGGGGCGGCCTTCGAGGGCCAGCCGCGCCGCCCCGCACAACAGGGCCAGCACGCGCGGCGTCTCGTCCGGAGCGGGCGTTCGCGGCACCTCCGCCGTCACTCGGTCGAGCAGCTGGACGCGGGTATCGGGCGGGCGTTCCACAACGATTCGCTCCGCCCCGGCCTCGTCCGTCAGGGGCAGATCGAGGAGTTGCACGCGGCCGGTCGGCTGCACCCAGACGCGGTCCGGGCTGAGGCCGCGCGGCAGGGTCTCCTCGGCGACGGCAGCGGCGAGTTCGGCGGAAAGCTCTTGCAGCAGGTACAAGGTCTCCGGCCAGCCCAGGTGCTGCCGGCCGTTGGCGAGGTCGGCCAGCAGGCAGCCGGTTGGGGCGACGAAGGCGTCCCACTCCAGGTCGCCGTGCCGGCCGTGCGCCAGCCAGCGCGGCCGCGTCGGCCGCACCACCTCGCGCCGCCGCGGCGACACCGGCGCGCCCCCCGCCGGCCGCAGCCATACCCACACCTCACGCCGCAGCGAGGCGTCTTCCGCGAGCAGAACCTTGTCGCCTGCCGTCCAGCGCAGCGCGGACTTGACCGTGAACGGCCCCAAGCGCTCGGGCAAGCCATCGGGCCGCGACGTCGGGCGTTGCGACGACGCGTGGCCGAGCAGCCGGCCAAGCGAATGGCCCGCGGGCAGGCGGATTACCTTGGTGCCGCTCAGGAACTCGTGCAGGCCGCGGTAACCGTTGCGCCGCCGCATCGTCGAGGCCATCAGCAGCAAGCCGGCGGCACTTCCCAGCGCCGGCAGCAGCACGCCGGCGAGCACTACGGCGAACACCAGTCCGCCCGAAGACGAATTGGGCATCGCGGCCAGGCCGTTCGCCACCCCCATGCCGACCGCGAGCCAGCCCGCGTCTTTCAGGACGAAGAAGCCCAGCGTCCGCGCCAGGGCGCGCAAAGGTCCAGGCCGGTCGTTCGTGCGCACCGTGCGCACCCGCAGGCGCAACAGGAACTTGCCGAACGAACAGCCCCAAAGCCGCTCCGGAAAGGCGAAATAGGCGACGCCGCAAACCAGGCCGACGACGAAGGTCAGAAACACTTCGCCGCGGGGAGCGCCGGCGTGGGGGAAGAAACGCAGCACGAATAGCACCGCCAGCTCCAGCGGCACGAGCAGCAGCAGGTCGATGAGGTACGCGCCGAAGCGCCAACCGACCTCGCCGAGGGAGTGCCGGCCGGGGACGAATGGCAATAGCGCGAGCCGTAGTTCTTGCAACCCCTGCCAGCGCTTGTCGGGCGTCTTCTCCAATCCGCGGCGCACGACGGCGTCGAGCGTCCCCGGCACGTCGCGCCGCAGCCGGGGCATCGGCGTCGGCGTATCGGTCATGGTGCGGGCCAGCGTCGCGGCCGGGTCGTCGTCGAGCTGAAACGGAGCGCGGCCGGTGAGCAGGAAGTAGAGCGTGGCGGCGACCGAGTAAACGTCCGCCTGGTGATCGACGGGATCGTTGCGAATCTGCTCCGGGGCGGCGAACAGGACGGTGCCGAGGAACGAGCCGGTCTTCGTCAGCGCGGCGCCGCCCATCAGCGACTTGGCCAGTCCGAAATCGCCGACCTTGACGCTCCCCTCGGCGTCGAGAAAGCAGTTGGACGGCTTGACGTCGCGGTGAATCAGACCGTGGCGGTGCGCCTCCTGCAACCCCTCGATGGCGTCGAGAATGTAGGTCACCGCCCTGGCGACCGGCAACGGCCCGTTTGCGACGACCCGGTCGTGCAGGTTCTCGCCGGGCATCAGCTCCATGACGATGTATGGCCGGCCCGCGTCCTCGTCGGCGGCGAAGACGAAGACGCAGCGCGGGTGGGCGATGGTCCCTGCCAGACGGCCTTCGCGGCGGAAGCGTTCGACCGCGTCAGAGGAATTGGCGAACTCGGGCCGGATCAGCTTGATGGCGACCCGCCGGCCGCCGGCGATCTCTTCGGCCTCGTAAACCGATCCCATGCCGCCGCTGCCGATCAGGCGCAGCAGCCGATAGCCGGCGACCACTTCGGGCATCGCGTCAGGCTTCACCTCGGCTCGGAAGGGGTAAGGCGTGTGCGTCGGCGTGGTGTACGGTTGCGTCTTCGCGGACTCGGGCGCGAGCGGTTGGCCACAGTTGGAGCAAAAGCGCGGCGGCAGCTGCGAGAATTCCAGGGCGTGGCCGCACTGCGCGCATCCCACTTGCATCGCCGTCGCCCCTGGATGCGCCGCTTGCGGCTTAGCGGGGGACCGCTAAGCCGCAAGCGGCGGGATCAGCTTCCGTAATACGCCTCCGTCTCCAGCCCGGTGCGTCGGCGAACCAGGTCCGCGAGGGCGTCCACCTCGGCGTCGGATAACGCCGTCACGGCTGGGTCAGCCGGTTTGCGGGCCACCGTGTAGACCTGCACGCGAGTTATTCGTCCGCCGGACCGCAAGATTTCGTTCAGGCGCGCGCAGAAGGCCTCGCGCTCCGCCAGTGCCGGCGCTTCGCCTTCGAACCGCAGGAACATCGCCTGGATGACCAACGGCTGCGTCCGCGCCGTCTCGGTCAGGTTCGCCAGGACACGGGCGAAGGGAATCGTCGTGCGTTCGATGCGCTGATAATACTCCTCGGTGCCCGCGTCGAGTTTCGCCCAGACCTCGCCGTGGTTCGCCGCCAGCAATTCCAGCGCCGCGCGTACCCGCGGTTTGTGCAGCTGGGTCGCGTTCGTAATCAGCACCAGTTTGACGGCGTCCAGTCCGCGCGCAGCTTTCGCTTCCGCGGCCGCGGCAACCGCTTCGAGGAACTGCGGACAGGTCGTCGGCTCGCCGTCGCCGGAGAAAGCGACGTCGTTCAGGCGGCGCAGGTGCTGCGGAGTAGCGCGGAAGCGCTCGTGCCGAAACAAGTCACCCGATGCGATCAGGTCGAGCATCGTCTCCAGTTCGGCGCGAAGGCGCGGCAGGTTTACGTCCTTGGCGCCGCCGGGCGTGGTGCGGTCCACCTGGCAGTAGGCGCAGTCGAAATTGCAGATTTTGTCCGGATTGAGATTAAGGCCGACGCTCACGCCCTTGCTGCGGCGTGAGACGACGGCGTAGACGTAATCGTTGTCCGCGAAATCGCGGCGGTGGTCGCGGTGGACGGCGAGGGGCGTCCGCTGTGCGTCGTTCATCGCGGGAGGTCTCCGCCCGATACCCCGACTTACTCACCGCAGAGGACGCAGAGGGACGCAGAGGAAATCCCAGAACGAGATTCGGCCTTCGCCTGAGAAGTCTGGTTGATCGGCTGACAATTGATCGAACATCCGACCAAATACTGTTGATTTCTCTTCTCCGCGACCCTCTGCGTCCTCTGCGGTGAGAAAATCAGACATGAGCTACGGACAAAGTTCGATGTGGCTGCGACCGTCCAGCGTGACGCTCGACATCTCGCCGTTCTCCTTGGTGAAGTGGACGGCGACCACGACGATATCGTCCGCCGGGACGCGGTCGGTAGCGATGCCGGTGGCCAGGTAGTTGACGCCGCGGTAGATGCCGGCGATGTCCTGCGTGTCCCAGGTTCGGCGGCAGTTGATGCGCACCGTCTGGCGGATGCGGATCTTCTGCCCCGGCTTGAGCGTGCGCAGCAGCTCGACCAGCTCCGCACGGACAGGCCGCGTCGAGGATTGCAGTTCCGGATTCACGAGGCGTCTCCTGCGTGGCGGGTCAGGCCGCGGACCAGGGCGATGCGGCCGGTGCGGGCGAGTTC
>JBBQPD010000049.1:0-14436 GCA_038331535.1 Gemmatales bacterium
TTCTGGAATCGTCGGTTAGGAGAATAAATCTCCCGGTCACCGCAGCAAATTGCGGGCCGGAGGTGAAGGCTGAGGCCAGCAATTCTCATGAGAGTCCCGAGATCGGTTCTCCACGTACAAGTTGTTTGGATCGGCTCAAGCGAAAGCAGATTGTTCATCACCTCAACTGGCCGGCCTCCAGATCGATACCATCGGACAACCAAGGGTTTAAAGACGAATAAGGGGTCGCCCGGACTCGGTTTGATGAAACCGGATCGAGGCGGACCCCTAGAGTGGTTGTTGAATGCGACACGAGCAAATCAGGCATGAAGACCTGAAAGCCCCGCCGCAAAATGCCTGCGCGACTGCATCCATTCAGTCGCAAGGAGCTTGGTTGATCGCGGAGTTTGAGTCAGCATTCACGCTTGACTCGGCGATAGTGCTCGTGGAGTCCGTGGCCTGCGAGCCCGCCGTCGAGGACAGACAGTTGCTCTGCCCGGCGAAGCTGTAGGACTGGCTCAGGGCCATCACGGCATTGGCGAACTCGGTCAGCTCGCTGATCACGGCTTGGCGGACCGCGATCAGACCGGTGATGATGCCCAGAATCAGGATCGTCGCCACGAAGACCCATTCCGTCGCGATCAGGGCGCCATGGTCATCCGACCACAGCCGGGAAAAAAGAGAACCCATTGTTACAGTTCCATTCTCAATGTGGCCTGTCCGAAGTTAATCAGCTGAGCAATTCCAGCCCAGGCCGAGAGATAGAGCAGGCACGTTCGTTCACACTTGAAAGTACGCTCGCTTCGGTTCAGTCACAAGGAGCCTGGTTGATCGCGGAGTTCGAGTCAGCGTTCACGCGCGACTCGGCGATGGTGCTCGTGGAGTCCGTGGCCTGCGAGCCTGCCGTCGAGGACAGGCAATTGCTCTGGCCGGCGAAGCTGTAGGACTGGCTCAGGGCCATCACGGCGTTGGCGAACTCGGTCAGTTCGCTGATCACGGCTTGGCGGACCGCGATCAGACCGGTGATGATGCCCAGAATCAGGATCGTCGCCACGAAGACCCACTCCGTCGCGATCAGGGCGCCATGGTCATCCGACCACAGCTTCTGCATCAAACGGCGCATGAAGCAATACCTCCGAAGGTGAAACTGTCGCCAGAACGATCACAACGCCTGCATGGCGCCGGTATACCGTATCATTCTGGGCAAGATTGCAAGGAGAAGCAGCATCCGTGCCAGTCGTCCACCCAGTTCACCCCTCCAACCGAAGAATCGAATCGCGCCTGCCAGTAAATTACGCCAGAATCGCCTTCTATAGTGCTTGAGGCGGCTTTGAGGTCGGGTAAATAGTAAAAATACGCAGGATGGGGTAATTAATCGGGGCGGCTCCGTGTTGTATCACGTTAGCGCTTGACATTAACATGTTAACGTAGGTTAGCGCGTCGAGGACGATCTGGCTGGGATGAACGAGGTACCGATTCGGCGAGCAACCAGGGTCGGCTTCATTTGCGGAACGATTTCCCAGCGGTCCTCAGCTGCGCGAACTTGCCTTGCGAGATTGGGATGCAGGTCAGCCTCCACGATCAAAAAAGCGACCTCATGGCGGTCCAGAATATCCTGCCAGTCGTGGTCGCCATTTTTGACTTTCATGCACTCGTGCCAGTGTTCCGGCGTCAGCAAATGGACATGGGTATAACAAAAAATGCGTACCGGCGGATCGAGACGCAAATCCCAGAGGAGGTACTCGCCGAGGGTCTCGCTCGTGAAGATGGTCCGCGATAGTTTCGGTTCCGCGGCATAACACCGCTTGAGATACGCCGCTGCTTTGAGGGGCGTGGTCTCCGTCACGCGCTGCGCGCCGACCGGAGCCTCTTTCCAAATCAACCATTGCAGCGGAGCCGACCACAGGGTGATCGCGACCGTCGTCAGCATGGCCAGAACCGTGCGGCGCAGGTCGGGCCGGTCCGTCTCTTCGAGCAAGGGCAACCGAAGACGCTGTAATGTGGCCAGCAGGTGCGGCAACACGACCCAGGCAACGACCATGATCCACCAGACGAGGACGCGCGCGTGCAGCAGCGTCTGGACACCAAACGCCAGCACCAGGATCGCCTGGGTTCCGGTCAACCGTGCCTTACTCCACCACAGCAGAGGCAACAGAAACGCCACGGACACGAGAAACGCGCCGCCCTGAATGGACTTCAAGGGGAGAGGCTTCCACTCTTCGAGGAAGCGGATATTCGGGTGATTCGACAACCGCCAGACTTCGAGGTACAGCGCCGGCCCGTGTGGATTAAGCGCCCCTACCGCGGCAACGGAGAAGAGCAGGACGACGACCAGGCGGCGAACTTGCCCATCGCGCGCGACCGCCCGAAGGAGCCGAGGAATCGTCGCACGTGCGGGATCGCTGCCCCCGTCGGAATTCGCGCGGTTCAGCCGCACCACGTCAACCATTTGTCCTGCCAGGAACAGGCCAAGCAGGACGAACCCCATCAGAAAAGAACCGTGCGTGTTGGCCCAGACCACCAACAGCAATGGGATGAGGACGAGCGCCCTCCGCGAGAGCAGCGGCCGGCTCAGCGGCAGCAGGAGGACGGCAAAGGCTAGCTCGCCCAGGATTTGCGGGCGCAGGATCGTCATGTGGCAGCAAAGGCCCATGCCGAACACCACCACGACGCCGAAGAGCGCGGCCGGCATCGTTCCTGTCAGGCGGCGAAAGACGAACAGGAGTACGAGCAGGCGCAGCGTGACCACGACGGCGTGGCCGGCGGACAACATCAAGGCGCCGCCACCGAGTTGGGCATCGGCCGTCGGCCCCGCGCTCCGACGACCGAGATCAAAGAGCAGATACGCCCCTCCCTGCGCTAACCACTGGTAATTGATGTACGGGGCGTTCTGATCGGCGAAGTCGCCGCTGAACATCTCGTGTGTCGGCAGCTGCCGATGCGTCACCAGGTACTCGCCAAAGCGTAGATGTCCCCAGATGTCGGTATGCCAGACCTGCAGCTGACAGATCAGCACGAACACGAGTGAGAGAAAAAGGGCGGCGAAGACGTGGCTCTTGCGGAGGTAGAAGCGCGCGAGCGGCGAATGGGGATCGGCGAAGTCGAAGCCGGCGCCCAGCGCGAACTCCTCCGCGTCACCCGCGACCGGGTCCACGGCAGGCGGCGGAGTCTCTCCCGGTTGCTCGGGAAGACCTTGCGGCGCGTTCGTCCTGGCGTCCATTCAATCCCTCGCGCGGAATGGTTTGCGCCGCTCGTAAAGGCGTAGTCGTTCCTCGATGCGCCGGGCCAGTTCGGGTTGGTCGGCGGCAGTCGCCAGCTCCAGCGCGCGCCGTGCCGTCTGCTCTGCTTCTTCGAACCGGTCGGTCGCGGCATAGGCTGCCGCAAGGGTGTCGAGGAAGTCGGCCCGGCGATACTCCGTCGCCTGGCACGCCTCCGTCGCCTGGGTCAAGGCTTCCAGCATCAAGTGCCGGTCGGTCGGCCCGCGCGTCACCATCTGCCAGGCGGAATCATCGATGACCGCGGCCCAGGTCGGATCGAGGCGCATTCCTTCGTCATACTCCGCCCGCGCCGCTGCAAGGTGGCCTTGCGCCTGGAGGGCACAGGCGTAGTGAAAGCGATATTTCGCGTTGACAGGCTGAATCTCGACCGCGGAGCGAAAGGAGCTAAGAGCCAACTCCGGTTGTCCCTGCCAGGATTGCACGAGTCCGAGGTTATTGAAGGAAACCGCAAGGTCAGGCTGCGACTCCAGCGCGCGCAGATAGTACGCCGCGGCCGCGTCGAGGTTTCCCTGACGGGCGTTAATCAGGCCGAGGTTATGGCTCGCCTTGGCGTACTTGCCGCGGCGGATAAGCAACGCCAATTTCAGATGTTCGGCGGCTTCGTCGTTACGACCCTGATCCATCAGGGCGCCTCCCAGGTTATTGTGAGCCGTGGCGTTGTTCGCCGTCACCTTCAGAGCGTGTTCCCACAGTTCCATGCTAGTCCGCCAGTGCCAAACCTGTGCCCGCGTGAGGATCGCGCACACGAGGAGCAGGAGCAGGGCGGGAAAGACCAGGGCGACCGGACTCACGCGGCACGAAGAGAGGAACGCCGGCACTCCCCAGGCCACGGCCAGGAAAATCCCGATAAGCGGGATATAGGTGTAACGGTCCGCCAGCGCCTGTTCGCCGACCTGGACCAGGCCGATAACCGGAACCAGCGTCCCCAGGTACCAGAGCCAGCCGACCAAGAGATACGGGTGCCGCCGCGCTTGCCAGAACGCGAGCACGCTCAACAATACCAAGACGATGCTCGACAGCACCGGTTGCCAACGGGGCAGGTCGTCGAACGGATGCGGGTACAGGATACAGAGATCAACCGGCCACGCCATTTTCGCAAGATAACCGCCGTAAGAGGTCACGATGTTCGCCAGGCGGCTCGACAACGGCAGCCTGTCGAGTGAGCTGACGGCGCCGCGTTGGGCCTGGAGCGTGATCCAACAGGCGGCCACGCTGAGGGCGAACAGCGGCAGTTTTTCCAGCAGCAGCCGACCCAATGAGTGCGGCGTGCCAGATGCGGCGTTCGGCGTGAAGAGTGTTCCCCTTCCCCACTCCGCACGCCGCACGCCGCACGCCGCACGCCCCAGGGGCCAGTAATCCAGCAGCAGGAGTACGCAGGGAAGCGTGACCAGCATCGGCTTGGAGGCAAGTCCCAGGGAAAAGACGAGGACCACGCTGAGGTAACGGACGATATCGGGCCGGGCCGCGTACCAGCCGTAAGCCAGGAGCGTCAGCATCCAGAAGAACGTGCTCAGCACATCCTTTCTTTCCGCCACCCAGACGACGGACTCGACGTGCAGAGGATGGAGTGCGAACAAGGCGGCTACCAGGGCACTGCGCCAGACAGCTCCGGTCATGAAACGCAGCGTCACGAACAGCAACAGCGTGCTGACGCAGTGCAGCGCGAGATTCGTGAAATGAAACGGCAGGGGATTGACGCCGAACAGGGTGGCGTCGAGTTGCAGCGAGAGCCAGGTCAAGGGGTGCCAGTTGCCGGCGTGGGTCGTCGTCAAGGCCCAGCGAACGTTTGGCAGCGTGAGCCCCGATTTTACCCGAAGATTCTCGGTGACATAATCGCCGTCGTCGTAGTTCACGAACTCGCAATAGCGGACCGGCCAGAAGGCGGCCAGCGTCGCCACGACGAGCAGGAGGCTGACGAGGATTTCTTTGTCACGACCGCGCATGGCAGGCTCAGCGGCGACACTAGCGGCGATTCAGTTGCTTTTCGGCCAGGCGCGCCGCCCGGGCGAGTTCCAGCCAGCGCGTCTTTTCCTCCGGCTCGAAGGCGCGCTCCGCCCTCTCGCTGGCGAGCTGAGCGGCGAGGTTCAGGTTCGTCGTCGCTTCGGCCACCTGGCCGAGGGCGGCGTACGCGCGCCCCAGATGGAGAAAGACCAGCGGTTCGCGGGTATAGCGCCGGGACGCCTCACGGAAAAGGAGTACCGCTTCGTTGTCATGCCGCGTGGCAAGGTAGACGGTGCCGAGTACGTCCAGCAGGTCCAGCGGCAGCCGATCGCCGCTCCGCAATGCCTCGTTCGAGCGGCCCTGACGGAGCCGTTGGACGATGGCAAAGGCAGCCTCTGCCTCGCCGCGTTCCACGGCGAGGAGCAGAGCCAGGGGCTGGCCGGCGGCGGGATAACCGGGTGAATCCTTGAACGCGGCGCGGTAATGGTCGATCGCCTGGTCGAGATAGTCGCGCCGTTTGCCGGCGTCCTCGGTTCGGGCCGCGAGCGCCCGGCAGGCATCTCCCTTAAGACAGCGCGCTTGCAGGAGCGTTTCCCGGTCCGGCGCCGCGGCAGCCGCTGCCTCAGCCTTTTTGGCCCAGGCGAGAGCCGGCTCCGAAGCGGATGCTTCCAGGAAGCCGCGCGCCACGGCCAGCGTGACTTCGGGCGCACGCGCCGCTGCCCTCTGCACCGCCTGTGCGCCCACGTCGTCTGCCGCTGCCGCCCGGCCGGAACGACACAGGAGGCGGACCTCGGCCTGCAGCGCGGCGGAATCCGTCGGCAGCCGCGTCTGCCAGCGCTTGATCTGCGCCAGGGCGGTCGGGTAGTCTTTCGCCTTCTCCCGCAAGCTGACCAACCCGCGGTAACCGTCGGGTCGATCCGGGTGTCCGTCCGCCAGGTCGCGATAGGCGCTCTCCGCGGCGGCGAGGTCGCCGAGATGGGTCAGGGCGTCCGCCTTCCAGACCGCGGCTTCGATCTGCTCCGGGCGCACTTTTTCCAAAGCGGCGGCTTGCTTCAAACAGGTCTGCCAGTCCTCGTTGGCCCGCGCGACCTCGCCAGCCAGGAACAGCGACGGCAGGTGCGCCCGGTTGGCCCTCAACGCCTGTTCGAGCGCGGTCTTCGCGAGGTCGGGCCGGCCGGCAGCCAGCCACGTTTGCGCTCGATAGGCCGGAACCGCCGCGCCATCCACGACCTGACTGGAGAGCACGCCAGCCAGCACGTCAAGCGCTTGCTGGACACCATACTTACCTGTGATCTTGTCGAGCGGCAGCGCCGTCTCGATGAATGCCACCAGCAAGACCGGATCGGTAACCGAGCTTGATTGCAACAAGTCGGACACGACGGCATTGGCGACGGCGGAGGCATCCTTGTCGCGCAGCCGGAGCAGGCAAGCAAGCAGATGCCGCCGAGCCGCCGCACGGAAGGGGGCGAAAGACAGGGCGCGGCCGTAAGCATTCGCCGCGACCTCGAATTCGCCGCGGGCGTGGGCCGCCTGGCCGCGCCAGAAGTAGCCCAGCCCGGTGCTCTCGTGCCGGCTCAGCGCGACGTCCCACCCCACCAGGTAGGGGTCGAGACCGAGCGGATCCCCGCCCAGTCCCAGCACGCCGAGGAGTCGGTCCGCCTCGACGAAGGTCCGGGAGCGGATGAGCTGCCAATGATTCCGCAACAGCGCGACCCGCCGTGGCAGAGGTCCGGATTTCACCTTTTCCAACCGGTCGAGGATCGCGGCGGCCTCGTCCGTCCGTCCCCGGCTCGTGAGCCAGGTGGCCCAGACGAACTGTGCGTCGTCGGCGTCGCCCTGCCAGTTGACCAGGGCCGCGCGGAGAAAGTTGTCGGCCCGCGCCTGGGCACTTTCGGGAGAGGCGGCCATCTCGACGGTCATCCATTCCGCTTCGAGCAGCAGCACGCGCGCGTCCCGTGGGGCCGCGCGGCGGAGTTCCGTCAGCTCGGCGCGGGCGAGTGCCAGCCATTCCGCCGTCGGCGTGCGCGGGGCGAGCGTCGTGCGGACTGCTGCCGTCGGTCCGACGCCGAGCCGATGGCGGACGAGCGTAACGCTCGCGGTCACCCACTCCGGCTCGCCGTGCAGTAGCTCGCGGTACTGGAGGGCCAAATCCATGTGGCCGAGACCGAGGTGGCAACGGAACAACTCCAGCAACATGCCGGACCGGGTCAGCGAAAAGCGGTTCGCCAGCGTCTGCGACTGCTCGGGCAAGCTGTCGGACTTGCCGTAGTAGCGCTCGACCGCGCTGAGGTGCGGCACGGCCAGATCGTATCTTCCCAGCGCCGAGTTGGCGTAAGCCAGGCCGATTTGCACGCTCAGACTTGGTCCAAGCTCCGGGTGCTTCGCCGCCAGGGTCAGCTCGGACAACCCTTTCTCCAGCAGCCCCTCGTCCAGCGCGGACAGGCCGTCAATCAGGCGCGTCCAGCCGGATTGATTGCCGCTGACTTTGCGCAGGGCGATCAAGTGTTCTTCCATCTCGTCGGGTTTCTTCTGGAGCAGACACAACCAGGCCGCGGCGACGTGCAGGTCGAGAACGCGCGGATCGTCGGGCGAAAAACGAAGGGCAGCGGCGGATTTCAGGCCGAGCTGAGCAAGGCGAGCGCCGGCGTCCAGCTGACCGAACTTCTGGGCCTGCCGCGCCCACCCGGTGAAGACGATCGGGTCAAACGGAACACCCGCTTCCACCAGTTTGCCGCCGGTTGCCACCAGACGCGCCGAGAGCGTTGCCCACTCTTCCGCCTGGGGCCGATTTTCGACCGGCACTTTTTCGACGAGCTGCGGCCAATAGAGATAGCGTTCGGCGGCCTCCGTGGCGGCGTTCTTGTGTGCGGCAGTTTTCGGAGCGGATGTCAGGGCCTCCCAGACCGCGAGATTGACGAGAAGCCGGTCCAGCGCGCTCGCACGGTCGGGAGACCATTCCACGGCCAAACTCAAGAAATCGAGCATGGCGCGCAGGTCGCGGCCGGAAAGGACGGCCAACGGCACCTGTCCTTTCATGGCTCCGGACGTCGCCGGTTTCAGATCGTTGCGAAGGCGGTCCAACCAGGCATTGAACCGCGTTTGCAGTTCCTCGGACTCCGAAGCGACGCCGTCGCGTGCGCGCAACTGGAGAGCCTGGGCTTCCAGGTAGATCATCCGCCAGCGCGTCCGCACGTCCGGGGCATCGGCACTGCCGGCGAACTTGGTCTGTACCCAGCGCTTTTGCTCCTCATCCGAGGTGCGCGCCCGCCGGAGCACCTCGTCCGGTACTGGCGGCGACTGCTCGAGCGCGGCGCGGGCCAGCACGAAGTGCGCTCCCATGATGTAGGGATGCAGATCAAGCTCTCCCGACGGCTTCTCGGGGAGATGGTCGAGCAAGTTGCGGGCGTAACGCTCGGACTGCTCAAACTGGTCCTGGCGAAAGCAGGCGTCGAGCATGGCCGCCTGCGCCTCGAAGTTCGCGGGATCAGCGGCCGCTAGCTCCGCGCAGCGCCGGGCATCGGCGAAGATCTCGTTGCTGCGGCGGGAGGAGATGCTGACCCCTGCCGCTCTGTCCGGCCGACTCGCAAGAGCGGCGAGTTGCAGCAGCGTGTGATAGCGCAGGACCAACCCTTGCGGATGCTTGGGGGCCTTGTCCGCGGCGAGCAAGACTTGCAGGCGGGTGTCGGCCGTCTGGAACGCCTTGAGGGCGGCCACCGTATCGTCCCGCTTGAGCGCGTCTTCGCCTTGCTTGAAGGCTTGCCTGGCGGCGGCGTAGATCGTTTCGGGTTGCCCTTCCTTCCAGGTGGTGAAAGCCAGATAGCCCCACACGGCGACACCGCCGAGAAGAAGCGCTCCAGGCAGTCCGAGTAACAACCAGCGTCTCATGATAAGCGAACTCCCGGCACAAGCTGCGGACATCTACAGAAGAGCGCTTGAACGAATCCGGTTATTCTGGCGTCCGAGTGAACATATGTCAAATCGCAATCGCGAAGCGGGCTGCTCACGGCATAGTAAGCCAGTCCGAGGCGGAGACAGCTCCCCCAGGACACAAGACGGACGATGCCGGCGGTGGTCATGTCCGTTCAACCCTTTTCCGCGAGTGGATGGACGGACCGGCCGCTCAGCGCCGACAGGACATACAGGCCGACGGCCACGAGGATCAGGTACTGAAACCCGAGCAGCATCGACGCATTCTCCGCGAGACCGCCGAGCATCGCCCCGGCGATGTTGGCGCCGAAGGCCCGGCCCGGATCGTCCGTCCGCCGAAACGAGACGGCGAACACCACTCCCGCAAACAAGATCGGCGCGAACACCAGCAGGCACGACGCCGCGATCTGACCCGCCCGCGACATCCCCAGGAACGAATCGAGGGGAATCACCGCGTTCAGCCCCAGCGCAACCAGAAGCCCGACGTAATAGGGCCACAAGCGCTGCGGCCGAAACGCCAGCACAAACAGGTTCGCGGCCAGGATCATCAGCAGCACCGCGAGGAAGACCACGGAGTTCACCATCCAGGTGCTGCCGAACAGCAACGCCATGTGGACGACCGCCTTCGTCTCGATCAGCATGAAGCCGGCGCCGAGGAAAAACATCCGCCAATCGAACGGCAAGCGGCCAATGCGAGACGGGGGACGAAACAGCAGAATCAAGAACAAGGCGGCGACGGCCATGACGCCCATGCCGCGCAGACTCAGCGTCGGGATCATCGGCTCGCGCAGGTAGAGGAACGGCCAATCGTCGGTGGCCCTGCGCAGCGCGTGGCGTTCGACCTCCGTCACTCCGAACTGCCGCCAGGGCTGATGCTGCGCCCGCTCTTGCATCGATTCTTTGGCCCAGCGCGCGCTCCAGTCCGGAGAGTTCGTCTCGCGGAGCAATTCGAACTGCTTTTCGGAAGGTAAGCTGCTCCAGCGGGTTCGCTCGTCTTCCGGCGGTTGCACAAAGCCGTCGGGCGATTGCGGCCCCGGCGCTTCCGCGGCGTTGAGCCAGTAGCGCGGATATTTCTTGAAGGCGTCTCGAACCGGCCGCAGTGCCTCGTCGGAGCCTGCGAGCACCATCGTGAAGCCGCCGGCCTGCGTGTCCGGCCCTACTTTCGGGCGATACGGGAGCGGCAGGATGACCGGCTCCGTGCCGAACGATTTCTCCACTCCCTGCCGGAGCCGGTCCACGATCCAACCCTGGCGAAAGAAGTTGTACATCGCGAACGTGCCTTCCGGCTTGAGGCAGCGGCGGACGTCGGCGAACGCCTGGTCGGTGAACAAGTAGCTTTCCAGGCGGATGTTGCTGTAGCTGCTGTGTAATACCAGCGAATCGACCAGGGCGTAGATGACGAGGTCGTAGTGCCGGTCGGGAGAATTACGCAGGAAGTTCCTGCCGTCGTCGAGATGGACGGCGACGCGCGGGTCAGCGTACGGCTCATCTGGATGGCGCCGGGCCCCGATGCCCTGGATGACCGGGTCGATCTCGACGGCGTCAACGTGCCATGCTCCCCACTGAAGGGCGCGGGCCACGTCATTGCCGGAGCCGGCCCCAATAATCAGGACATTGCGGAAAGGCTCCGGCTCGCGATCGCCCGCCTGCCGCAAGGAATCGCGGTACAGCAGGTGCGGCAAGGCGTAGGCCGGCAGCAGTCGGTCGCACGACTCCATCTTCTGGTGCCCGATCAGGTTCGTCGTAATCAGGCTCTGCGACGATTCGTGGTCGATGCGATAGTACGGCGACCAGAAATGATCGATCTGTTCGCCGTCCCGGCCGCGCGAGCCGCTCGTCTGCGCGGCCAGCCACGGCAGCGCGGCCAGGGCGACGAGCAACACGGCCAGGGCGAGCGGCCGTGGCCTACTTGCCCGCGCGAGGAAGTAGCCGAGACCGAGCGCAATCGGCAAAAACCACCATACCGGCGGCAATTGCCACCACGAGCAAGCGGCGAACAGGGCGATGCCGGCGACACTGCCCAGGATGTTCCAGGTGTAGCCGAGGACGCGGTTGGGCACGCGGTTCAGCGCGCGGCCCAACTCCTGACCGGGGCCGATCATCGCCAGGGCCAGCAGCAAGAAAAAGCCGCCGCAGAGCACGTCGATGGGAATGACGAAACGGGCGACGTCGCGGTTCAGCGTCTCGGTGCCGAAGAAGACGAGCTGCGGCGCGCCCTGCCCGCCGACGTCGACGCTCTTTTCGAGCAGCCAGCGAACCTCCTCGACGCCGAGTCCGGCCAGCAGCGCGAGGACGAGCAGGAACGGCGTTCCCTTCAAGAAGTTGCGCCGGCTGTCAGCAGCGAGGCAGCCCACCGACATGCCCAGGAAGCAGGCAAGCAGGACGACGTTGGTGAAAAAGGTCAGAAACAGCACATGGGCCGGGAACCAGCGAATGCACGCCAGCTCCAGGAAGAGGAGCAAGAGACTAATGAGGAAGAGGTCGAAACCCGCCGCGACGGACGAGACCGAAGCCGACAGCGTCCTCGAAGGATTTGCAGGTGCCGCGACGTTGTCGGAGCTCATGGAAGCTTTGCTCAGTGGATGCTGCACGGCCTGGCGCGAGACGGCGGGGATCGTCCTTCGGTTCATCGGCCGTCGAGCTGAGCGGCACGACAGGAATCCAGGAAATCGGTGGGCTGAACGTGGGACCGAAGGGTTTCTTCGCCAAGTTGGGTAGGGTGGGTCTCGCGGCGCTCGGAGCCTCTGCCGGGGAAGTACCTTGTCGTCGCAGGGTAGAGACCTGTCAGCCTTCTATTACCCCGGGACCAAAGAAACGCATACACCATCCTGACGCGCCAGCGAAGGAATTCTGTCCGCGCAAGGCATCCTTCGCTGGCGCGTCAGGATGGTGTGCGGTTCTTTCGTGCCGGAGTAATATCCGAGCTGGAAGCGTCCGTGACGGCGGCAGACCCGTCGCGGACGCTTCTCGGCTTGGATAGATGAGCACTAGAGCGTCGTGATCGTCAGCGTGGTGGACAGGTTATTCGGGCTGCCTGCGGTGATCTGAATGACGTAGCTGCCCTTGACCGTCACCTTCAGGTTGCTGAACGTGGCCACGCCGTTGATGAACGAGCTGTTCAGGTTGCCCTGGATGGTGCCGCCCGTCGGGAAGCTCACCAGCGTAATCGTCGCCGGCCCGTTGAAGTTCGTGACCGGCTGATTATTGACGTCGAGCGCGTTCGCCGTCACGGTGAAGAACGTATTGAGGGCGGGTTGCGCGGGATTCGCCGAAGCCGACAGGTGAGTGGCCGAGCCTACGGTCTGCGTCAGCGACTGCGTGCTGGTAAGGAAGTTGGTGTCGCCGCTGTACGTCGCGGTGATGGTGTGCTGGCCAACGGTCAGGTTGCTGATCGTGATCTGGGCCACACTGCTGCCGCTGCTGAGGGTCTGCGTGCTGCCGATCTGCGTGCCGTTGTCCTTGAAGATCACGGTACCGGTCGGCGTCCCGCTACCAGGACTTTGCGGGAAGATCGTCGCCGTGAACGTCACCGACTGGCCGGGCGACGAGGGGTTGGACGAGGACGTCAACGACGTGTTCGTGCCGTCCTGGGCCACCTGCACGCCCACTACATTGCTCGACGAACTCGAGTTGTAGGTCGAATCGCCGCTGTAGCTGAAGACGATGTTGTGTTGGGCGACTCTCAGGTTATTGATGGTCAGCGTGGCCGAGCCGCCGCTCAGAGTCTGCGGCGTGCCGATTTGCACCAGCGTGCTGCCGTTTACCGAGTCGTAGAAGGTCACGGTCCCGGTCGGCGGGCCGAACGAGCCGGCGAGGGTGGCCGTGAAGGTGAGCGTTTGGCCGTAAACCGCGCCCGAGGCTTGCGCAGACGGTTCGCTGATCGTGATGGGACTCGGGTTGATCTTGTTCACCGTCTCGGTGATCGTATTCGACGTGCTGCTCGCCAAGGCGCCGGAGGGGTTATACGTCGCGTGGATTGGGTTCGTGCCGGTGTGCATGCCGTTGGTGGAGAACGTGGCCACGCCGGAGGAGTTCACAGGGACGGTGCTCATGGCCGACGACCCGTTGAAGAAGGTCATGGTGCCGGTTGGCGTACCGCCTGTGCTACTGACAGTGGCCGTGAAGGTCACATTCGTCCCGACATTGACCGTGTCCCCAGGGTCCGCGGACGAGGTGAGCGTCGTGCTGGTGGAGGACGGCGGGTTCACCGTGTAGTTGATAAAGGGACTGTTCGTGAGGTAGTTGCTGTCGCCGTTGTACGTCGCGGTGATCTTGTGCGTGCCGGCGTTCATGCCGTTGGTCGAATAGGTGTAGGTGTTGGTACCGCTGGTCACCGGCACGGTAGCGAGCGGAGTCGTTTGCGCGTCGAGGTAGAAGCTCACCGTACTGTTCGCGCTGTTCGGCTGTGTTACGCCCGACGGTCCGCTGACGGTGGCCGTGAAGGTCACAGTCTGCAGGAAGTTCGAGGGGGAATTCGGCGACGCCGCGAGCGCCACGTTCGGCGTGGCCTTGCTCACGGTGAAGGCGAGGGGGTTGGGTGTAGCGGTGCCACCCGCGTAGTTGGCGTCGCCGGAGTAGACGGCGGTGATGTTGTGGTTGCCGACGCTCAGGGTCGAGATGGGAACCGACGCCGTGCCGCCGCTAAGTGTCTGGGTGGTACCGATCTGGGTTGTTCCGTTGTCGAAGAACCTCACAGTGCCGGTCGCCGGACCGAAGTTGCCGCTGACGGTGTCGGTGAACGTCACCAACTGGCCGAAGGTAGAGGAGGTAGGCGAGGCCGTCAGGATCGACGAAGAGGCGGCGTTGTTCACCTGGTACGGCAGCGAACCGGTGCTG
This sequence comes from Gemmatales bacterium, assembly GCA_038331535.1. Taxonomy (GTDB): domain Bacteria; phylum Planctomycetota; class Planctomycetia; order Gemmatales; family Gemmataceae; genus JBBQPD01. Next base: position 13,962 of record JBBQPD010000049.1, read on the forward strand.
CCGTTGTAACTAGCAGTGGTCGCATAAGTGGCATTGATGGTGTGCCCACCAACGGTCAGCGTGCTGGTCGTGAAGGTGGCGACGCCGGGAGGGTTACCGTTCGCGCCGAGGGTCGCGGTGCCGATCGAGTTGGAACCGTCAAAGAAGGTCACGGTGCCGGCCGGAACACCGGAGCCGGGGCTGTTGGCGGTGACGGTGGCGGTGAAGGTCACCGCCGTGCCGAACGACGAAGTAGTGGGAGGCGACGCCGTCAGCGCCGTGGTCGTGTTGGCCTTGTTCACCACATACGGACTGGCGAGCGTACCGCTACTGCCGGAGAGGTTACTGTCGCCAGCGTACGTCGCTGAGATCGTGTGCGAGCCGACGGGCAGGCCGCTGAAGGAGATGCTGGCGACGCCCGCGGAGTTAAAGGTTCCGCTGCCCATCGAGTTTACCGTGTCGTAGAAGAACGCGATGGTTTCGCCAGCGCTCGGGA